>QCSV01000006.1 GCA_003211415.1 Prochlorococcus sp. AG-670-M15
TTCTACTTCCTGTTGTGAATTTTGTTTACCAGGTCCCATAGAAACCTTAACCAATGCATGTCTCAAAACCTTACCTTCTAGATGATATCCTCGCTGCAATTCTTCAATAATAAAATCCTCTTCCAACTCTTCACTAGGCTCTCTTAATACAGCTTCATGCAAGTTTGGATCAAATTGTTGGCCAACAACTCTCATGGGTGACACTCCCTGTTGTTTTAAAACTTCTACCAATTGTTTATACAATCCTTGATAACTTCTATGAAGAGCTTGAGCTTCTTCACTTTCTGGTTTAAGTTGTTGTCTTGCTCTCTCAAAATTATCAACAATAGGAAGTATTGCAGTTAAAGTTTTTGAAACGAGTTGGATTTTTAAATCGTCCTGATCCCTAGACTGCCTTTTTCTAAAATTATCAAAGTCTGCTGAAATCCTTACATATTGATTTTTTAATGTTTCATGCTCTTTTTCTAATTGTTCTAATCTTGCATCATTATTTGAAATAGTATTTTTTAATTCTTCAGTATTTATTTCTTCTATTTTTTGAGAAGATAATTCATCATTTTCGGTGGTTGAATTTTGCATAGATGATATATCTTCAGGAGCATTATCCTGGTTAGAAACATCATTTTCTTTATTATCAATATTGTCTGATTGATTTTCAATCATTTTTCTAAAATTTAATAGATCTATTCTCCAATAAAGTGATGCACAAAACAAGTTGCGGAAGGCCGCACAAATATTTACTCAGGAACAAACTTTAATGCTAATCCATTGTTACAGTATCTTTTACCAGTCGGAAGTGGTCCATCATTGAAGACATGTCCTTGATGACCTCCGCATTGAGAGCAATGATATTCGGTTCTTGGGACAATTAACTTGAAATCAACTTTCGTTTCTACTGATCCTTGAATTGAATCCCAAAAACTTGGCCATCCTGTACCACTATCGTATTTTTTAGCTGAGGAAAAAAGTGGCAAATCGCATCCTGCACAGTGAAAAATTCCTTTTCTTTTCTCATTATTTAATTGACTGCTGAAAGCTCTTTCAGTCCCTTCCTCCCTCAAAATATAGTAAGATTCCTTACTAAGCCTAGCTTTCCATTCGTCTTTTGAAAAATTCCACTCTTCTTTAGAAGCAAGTGAAGATGCTAATACTTGCATGGGCTTAAAAATTATTTTTAAGAATGACATAGTAGGAATTAGAATAAAAGTTCTTCTTGATAGAAATTGATTCATATATTTAAATCACAAAAAAATAATGAATTTCATTCAGCCTAATTCTATTAAAAATATTCATAAATTAAGTATCGCTCCAATGATGGATTGTACTGATAGACATTTCAGAATGATAATGAGAAAAATAAGCTCCGAAGCTCTATTGTATACGGAAATGATAGTAGCCCAGAGTTTGGTTTATACGAATAAAAAAGAAAATTTTTTAGACTTTAATGGTGAAGAACACCCGATATCGATTCAGTTTGGCGGAGACGATCCTAAAATCTTAAAAGAAGCAGCCCAAATGGCGGAGGATTGGGGTTATGACGAAATAAACTTTAATGTTGGTTGTCCAAGTCCAAGGGTCTGTTCTGGAAATTTTGGCGCTTCACTTATGAAATACCCTAAAACAGTAGCAAAATGTATAGAGTCCTTAAAAAATAATTGCAACTTACCGGTTACGATTAAACACAGAATCGGTGTAGACGATGATGATAGTTTCGTGAACTTGAATAATTTCGTAAGAATTATCGCAAATGCTGGTGCTGACAGATTTACAGTTCATGCAAGAAAAGCAATATTAAAAGGTCTAAATCCAAAACAAAACAGGACCATACCGCCACTAAATTATGATGTAGTAAAAAAATTAAAAAAATTAAATCCAGAATTGTTAATAGAAATCAATGGGGGTTTAACAAATATCGATCAATCATTAAAAGCCTTAAATGATTTTGATGGGGTCATGATTGGACGTTCAATTTATAAACATCCCTTAAGATGGTCTAAAATTGATCAAAAGATTTATGGAATTAATAAAGAGCCCAAATCTGCTTCAAATATTATTTTCTCCTTAATTCCATACATAGAGGCGCATGTGAGTAATGGAGGAAAATCTTGGGATATTTGTAAACATCTTATAAATTTAGTAGAAGGAATACCGAAAGCTAAAATTTGGAGAAATCAAATTTCAAATAAATCTATTAAAAAAGAATTAACTATTGAATATTTGTTTAAATTAACAACAGCGCTTAAGGAAATGGGTTACTGATTTGTCTCATTTGAAGGATTGCTCTCATTGGACACGCCCCTTTTTCTCCTGCTCCTACCATTTTCATATTCAGAGTTTTCAGAAGAATTTCCATAACTTCTGTCTTCCCAACCTTCTGCTCCAGAAGATTTATTAGCATTAAAGCTATTAGATCCTGAATTACCGCCACCGTATCCGCCACCTCCGTAGCCGCCACCTCCATAGCCGCCACCATTATTACCGCCGCCGTAGCCGCCACCTCCATAGCCGCCGCCATTATTACCGCCACCTCTCCCTCCTCTACGGGATCCACCAGAACCTCTAGGCTCAGCTTTATTAATTCTTAATGGTCTACCCATAAGTTCAGTGCCTTGCAAACCATCAATAGCTGTTGACTCAATCGCTTCATCTGCCATTTCAATGAATGCAAATCCTCTTTTCCTTCCAGTATCTCTCTCCAAGGGAAGAGAACAATTTAAAACTTCACCAAAAGGGGCAAACAACTGTATAACATCTTCACGCTCTGCGCGGAAGGGCAAATTGCCAACAAAAATACTCACTTTAAACTCAACAAAAAATTTACCTTATAAAAAAACTACAATGTGTAGTCTCATAACTTTGCTTTACTATTCTACTTCAAAGCATACCCTTGTTGTAGAAAAATAATTGAGATTCAAAGTAACAATCTTTTTTCCCAATTATTTACCTCTTTTTCTACCTGAACAAAACCAGTGCCACCTTCGCTATTTCTTGATTTAACGACATTAAGAGGCTTTAAATCCACAAAAACATCCTCTTCAAATTTGGGATGAAATTTTTTAAATTCATCAATTTTAAGGTTTTTAAATAACATTTTTCTCTCGAGGCAATATTTAACCATTTGACCAACAACTTGATAAGCAGTCCTAAAAGGAACATTTTTACCAACTAAGTAATCTGCCAAATCAGTAGCATTAGAAAAGTCGTTTTCTACGGAATCAGATAGATTTTGAATATTAAATTCAATGCCCTCATTAATTAGAATAGTCATCGCTGTAATACAAGAGGATATTGTTTCTGCAGTATCAAATATTGGCTCTTTATCCTCTTGAAAGTCCTTATTGTAAGAAAGTGGTACCCCTTTGACCATCGTTAACAATGCCTGGAGATGTCCATACACCCTTCCTGTCTTACCTCTTATCAATTCTGGAACATCAGGATTTTTTTTCTGCGGCATTAAGCTACTTCCTGTGGCACATTTATCTGTTAATTTTGCAAAAGAAAATTCATCAGTTACCCATAAAATTATTTCCTCTGAAATTTTACTTAAATGAGACATCAATATAGCAGATGCAGAAACAAACTCTATACAAAAATCTCTATCACTTACTGCATCAATACTGTTTTTATAAATCTTTTTAAAACCCAATTCTGAAGCTGTGAAGTGCCTATCTATTTTTATTTTTGTTCCAGCTAATGCTGCAGCTCCTAATGGAGAAATATTCACTCTTGAGCGCACTTCTTTATACCTTTCACGGTCTCTTTGGAGCATTTCTATATAAGCCAATAAATGATGAGCCAAAGATAATGGTTGAGCTCTTTGCATATGGGTATATCCAGGAATCAAAGTATAAATATTTGATTTCGCAAGATTTAAGAAGGATTTTTGCAAATCGGTTATTAAAATTTCAATATTGTCAATCTCTTTTCTTAGCCACAATCTTATATCTGTACCAACTTGATCATTTCTACTTCTACCTGTGTGTAATTTTTTTCCAGTTTCACCAATTAAACTTATCAGCTTTTCTTCTATGCAATAGTGAATATCTTCAGAAGGTGGACTAGGGTAAAATTTACCCTCCAAATACTCAACTTTTATTAACTCTAAACCATTAATAATTTGCAAAGCTTCAGAAGAGGATAAAACTTTTGTTTTGCCAAGCATTTTCGCATGAGCAATCGAGCAATCTAAATCTTCTAAAATAAGCTTTCTATCAAAACCAATTGAGGCATTAAACTTTTCAATAAAAGGGTCAAGTGCATTATCAAACCTTTTACTCCAAACTTTTGCCATATCAATTAGTAACTTTAAGTATCTCTAATAAAGCATTTTTTTATATAAGTGACAAAAAATATCTATTTCAATTGAAAAATAACCATCGAAGCATCATCTTCAAGATGTCTATTTTGCCCTGTAAAATCATCTAACTTTTTAAATATTTTATTTAAAATTTCTTGGGATGTATAAGATTGCTTACATAATTTTGTAAGAGTTTTAATTAATCTTTCCTCATCAAATCTTTGTCCTAAAGAATTAGAAGTATCAATTACCCCATCTGTATAGTAAAGAACTAAATCATTTTGATTAAGCTTAATTTCACCACAATGATATTCAGCATCTTTTTGTAGTCCAAGTACAAATCCTTTTGCATCTAATTTAATAATTTTCTGATCTGAACTTTTCCAAAGCAGAGGAGGATTATGAGCTGCATTAGCGAATCTCAATTTTCTAGTTCTAGGATCATAATCTGAGTAAAATAATGTCACAAATCTATGTGATTGATCTAGATCATTTATTGCTAATTGATTCAAATCATGCAAAATTCTATCTGGAGGAAGACCAGTAAGAACCTCTGCACGTAGCATTCCTCTTAACATAGTCATTAAAAGACCTGCTGGAATCCCTTTACCCATGACATCACCTATTACAAAGGCCCATCTTGATTTTTCTTTCCTTTTTTCAGAAATATTCGTCTTTAAACACATAAAATCATAGTAATCTCCTCCAAGCTGAAGAGCTGGTCTACAATGTGCAGCTAGGTCAATACCATGGATAATTGGACAATAATCGGGAAGTAATTGAGATTGAATTTCAGCACCAGTGGAAATTTCTCTATCTACATTTTCATGCTTTTTCTTTGTTTTTATTAAAAAGTGATTTTCTAAGCCAACAGCTAAACAATTCTCAATAAAATTAAAATTACTATCTTCAATAATCGTCTGTCTAGAAATATCTTCGCTAAAAATATAAATAAATCCTCTACATTTACCTCTGGATATTATTTTTTTTGTTTCAATTTTAAATTCTTTAAATTTATTTTTTAAAGCATTTTCAAAAGTTAGAATTTCTTTTATTTTAAAATTTTTTGAAAAATGAAATTGATCCAAAAAACTATTAATCTCTTCTTGAATTGTTAAATATTCACAATTAACAGAAATTTTTATATTTTCATTCCATATCTCCCCCTCGTAATTTAAAGGTATAATTAAAATTATATTCTCCGAAAAAATATGTTTAAAAATTAAGCATACATAATCCAGTAATTTATTTATATTGGAAAATGATTTTAAATAATATGATAAAGAAGATGCAATTTCAGCAAATTTATATTTATTTTTCAGAGTAACTTTAGGATCATTTTCTAAAAATTTTTGGATAAATTTATTCGAAAATATTTTTTCTTTTTGATTATTTGTCAAAACAAATCTAATAGATAAATATGTTTTAACATTAAATTTAAGTTTTTAAAAAAAATTAATTAAATATTTATTTATCTGCAAGCATAGCCTCCACAAATTCATAACTATTAAATGGTCTCAAATCTTTTATACCTTCTCCAGCTCCAATAAACCTTATAGGCAAATTTACTTCTTCAGATACAGCTAAAGAGACACCTCCTCTAGAAGTGCCATCTAATTTAGTAATAATTGCTCCACTTAAATCTGCTGACTTAGCGAAGCTTTTTGCTTGTTTTAAGCCATTTTGTCCCTGACTTGCATCCAAAACTAATAATGATTCAACAATTGCATCTGGGACCTTTTTATCAATAATTTTTTTTATTTTTGCCAATTCATCCATCAAATTATTTTTTGTTTGCAATCTACCCGCTGTATCAACAAGTAATAAATCAACATTTCTTTTTTTTGCAGAATTAATTGCATCAAAGACTACAGCAGCTGGATCAGCATTTTTTGATTGATTAGATATAACGTCAACATTACTTCTATCTCCCCAAACTTTAAGTTGTTCTACTGCAGCCGCTCTAAAAGTATCAGCAGCAGCAATCAAAGTTTTATAATTACTTTTTGATGACAAATATGCTAATTTTCCTAAGGTAGTAGTTTTACCAACACCATTTACTCCTACTAACAACCAGACATTTAACTTACCTTTTTGAGGAACTAAAAGATCAGAACCCGAATTTTTTATTGGTTTATCGATAATTAATTTTAATTCCTTCTTCAAGAATTTTATTCCTGCTTCTCCACCCACAACTTCCTCGTTTAATTTTGTTCTAAGAGAACTTATAACTTTATCGGTTGAATCAATCCCTACATCAGCTCTTATCAATAGAGTCTCTAAATCATCAAGAGATTCAGGAGTAAGAGGATCATCTCCCAATTTGTCCAATAATTCAGTAACAAATCCTTTTCGGGTTTCTTCTAATCCTCTCCGTAATTTAGTTAACCAATCAATTTCATCAATCGATATTTGATTTATATTTTTTCCTTGAGCAGCTAATACCATTGCCGACCAAGTAAAATTATCATCAAATTCTCCTAATTCAGGTTCAGCAATAGTTTCAGACTGTCCAGCAATATTTTCTTTATTAGGAATATCAATCAATTCTTGCTTTTGCTCTTCCTGTTTCTCTAATTCTTGCTTTTGCTCTTCCTGTTTCTCTAATTCTTGCTTTTGCTCTTCCTGTCGTTTTTTTAAAAGAGCATAAGCTTGTGCAGCCCATTCACGAGAATTATCAGAATCAGTATTTGTCATTATTATCTATAGTTCGTAATTAAAATTTTCTAAATACTATTTATTTATATCAAATAATTATGACAATTAAATTGTTTGTAATCTCCTTAAAACTCCATTAATAAATTTTCTTCCTTGCAAATCACTATATTTGTTAGCCAAATTAACGGCCTCATCGCAAGCAACAGCTATAGGTGTATTCAAAAAATTTATATCCACGTAAGCTAGACGCAAAATATCCCTATCAATTCTTGGTAATCTTTTTAATCTCCAACCATCCATTACTTGATCAATATCTGAATCAATACTTTGAAGATTATTAATTATATTGCAAATCCTTTGATTTACATCCTCTCTAATATCTATTTGACCGCTAGAAACAATTAATTTTGGAAAATCTAGAGTGACAGAGAGTGTATTCATTACAGTTTCAATTTTTGTCAAAGATTTTTTTAACTCATCTCGAACATTTGAATAAGAAGAATCAACACCTTCTTGCAATTCACTATCTAATATTTTTTGGGAAGCATTTTCTAACTCTGACTCGCAATTATCTAATTCCTCTCTGCAATGATTTATTAAAGAATCCAAAGCAGATTCAAAAATTTCTTCTATCTCAAATTTATTTAATTTAAAATCACCTTTATCTTTTATAAGGCCAAGAGAAATTAAAGATAATTCTCTAGAAAGGGATCTATTATGCATCAATTATGAAGAAGTATTACTGGAAGCTCGTAATTGAGAAAACAATTTTGAAAATGTTGGGTTTGTGGTGTTATTTTTCTCGTCTGGATTAACTATCCCAGCAGAAATTATTGTTCTAAAAGCATCTTCAACAGAAATATCCAAATCCTTAACTGAAGACTCAGGAACGAGTGTGTACCAGCCAGTAGTTGGGTTTGGTGCTGTAGGTATGAAAACACTAAGTAACTTTTCTTCCAATTCTGGCTGTAGAGAAGGTCCTACATCTCCAGTTACAAAACCTACACTATATAGTCCCTCACGAGGATATTCAACTAAAACAACTCGTCTAAATCTATTAGATTTATTACTTAAGAAAGTTTCTAGCAATTGTTTAAGAGTTTTATAAACTGCTCCAGCTACTGGAATTTTTGATAAAGTACCCTCTCCAAATTCTAATAACCATCTTCCTACAAAATTTCTCGCCATCAAGCCTATAAGCAAAATAGCTAATAAAGGAACAGTTAAACCTAAGGTAAGATTAATTAAATCTTGTAATAAGGGATTTAAATTAATAAAAGGATTTAGTTGCTTTGGGACTGAAGTAACTAACGTTAAAACAAATTTACTAACTAATGATGACAGCCAGATTGTTGTTGCTAAGGGTATTACAACTAACAACCCAGCAATAAGATCATTTTTGAGATCTTGTTGAAGCCTAGATCCTAAATTCGAATCTTGATTTTGATTAGATTCAACCAAAATAACGTTTTAACTATATTAACTTTACTAATAATTTAACTGTTTTTACTCAGTTAGGATATATTTTTCTTAAATATATCTATTTTATTTATAAGTTTATACTCCAAAATTAACTTTTAAAAGAAATGCTATAAAGAAAAAGAAATGATTGATACGATTCAAGACAAAAAAGAAATAAGTAAGAAATTAAAAGAAAGAGCTATTTTTGAAGGTTTTACAGTTGCCGGAATAGCTTCAATACCAGGTAGTTCACGCGTAAAATTAAGAACTAATGCATTAGAGAGATGGTTATCAAATAATTATCATGCTGAAATGAAATGGATGGAAGCAGAGAAAAGAAAAAATATAGACTTACTTTTTGAAGATGCAAAAAGTGTTTTAAGCGTTGGATTTACTTACATTAATTCACAAAACAGCAACAACAATTTCCTCAAGGTAGCTAAATTTAGCCAAGGTGATGATTATCATAAAGTGATTCACAAAAAATTAAAGAATATTGGTAAATGGATCAACCTAGAAATCCCTGATTGCAAATGGAAAATATGTGTTGATACCTCTCCTCTTCTTGAAAAAGCATGGGCAGAGGAGGCAGGGATTGGTTGGATAGGTAAAAATAGTAATTTAATCAGCAAAAAAAATGGTTCTTGGTTTACTTTGGGTTTTATGATTCTCACAAAAGATTTAATGCCAGATAAACCTCATCAATCACTTTGTGGAAAATGTGATATTTGTATTGAACATTGTCCCACAAAGGCAATTGTAGAACCCTTTGTAATACAGTCAGATTTATGCATTGCGTATCACACAATAGAGAGCAGAGATAAAACTATTCCAAAGAAAATAGAAAAAAATTTAGGTGGATGGGTTGCAGGATGTGATATTTGTCAAGATGTTTGTCCATGGAATAAATCAGTACCATACAACAATAATCATGAAACTACACCGAAAGAATGGATTAAAAATCTTAATATTGAATCCCTCAATTGGGACGATAAAATGTGGCAAGAAAATCTTAAAGGAACCACTTTAAAAAGAATTAAACCATGGATGTGGAAAAGAAATATACAAGCAAATATAAAGAATAAATAAATTTAAATATGAAGACGTTTTTAAAAAAAACAATCAGGATCTCCTTGATCTGTTTTTATTTTTTTCAAATAGAAATAGTTCGAGCAATAGTTCCCTATTATTATTTCCCAACAATAAAAAATTTACAAAAACAAAGTTTATATATTGGCAAAAATGCATATCAACTACTTTATTTTGGTCAACATGAAGACAGTATTAGTTTAGCCAAATTAGCAGTAAAAATAAATGCAAAAGATGAAAAACTATGGTTGATATTAGCTGAAGCACAAATAGCTAACAAAGAATACAAAAACGCATTAAGTTCTCTAAATAAAGCAGAACAGATCAATTCAAATATTAGCGAAATATATTTTGCTAAAAGTAATGTTTACTTAAAAATTTCCCAACAGACAAAAGCAAAGAATGCTTTAGAAAAAGGAATAAAGATTGAGCCTAATAACCACAAAGCTATTTTTCAATTAGGAAATATTTTATTAATGGAAAAAAATTATTTGGGAGCTATTAAATTGTTTGATAAATCTATAAAAATCAAGCCTGATTTCTGGCAAGCAATAAATAATCAAGGTTTAGCTTATTTCGAGAAGAACAATGTGAATCTGGCAATCAAACTTTTTGAAAGTGCAATCTCAATCGAGGAAAATGCGGAACCATTACTAGGCCTAGCCTCATGTGTAAATATCCAGGATAATAAATTAGCAATTCAGCTAGCAAAAAAAGCTTTGGATAAAGATCCCAAATATGTTAATTATAATTATAGAAAAGAACAGTTATGGGGAGAAAAATTACAAGCCTCGACAGAAATTCTTTTACAAAATGAACAACTAAAAAAAGATGTAATACTGGCAAAATCCAAAATAAGTGAATCATCTTAATGTTCAGTACTGGTAAATATTGTTTTACCTATTAGTCTTAATTTAGTTAATCAATAATTATTTAAGTATGCGCTCTAATGGATAAGAAAAACTTCACTTCCATCTCGCTTCAAGAAGAAATGCAACGTTCTTACTTGGAGTATGCAATGAGCGTCATAGTTGGACGTGCGTTGCCTGATGCAAGGGATGGTCTTAAGCCTGTTCAAAGACGAATCATATTCGCAATGTATGAATTAGGTTTAACTCCTGATAAACCATTCAGGAAGTGTGCAAGAGTTGTTGGAGATGTACTTGGAAAATACCATCCTCATGGAGATCAAGCAGTTTACGATGCGTTGGTAAAGCTGGTACAAAATTTCTCAACTAAATATCCTACTCTTGACGGGCATGGAAATTTTGGGTCTGTGGATAATGATCCGCCGGCAGCAATGAGGTATACAGAGACCAGATTAGCTCCAATAGCTCATAAAGGATTTCTTGAAGAAATTGCATCAGAAACAGTAAACTTCTCAAATAACTTTGACGGTTCTCAAAAAGAACCAGATGTTCTCCCAGCTCAACTTCCATTTTTATTGTTGAACGGCTCATCAGGTATTGCTGTTGGCATGGCAACAAATATTCCTCCTCATAACCTTGGCGAAATTGTCGATGGTTTAGTTGCCTTAGTTAAAAATAAAGATATTAGTGATAAAAAACTGTCTAACATTATCAAAGGACCTGATTTTCCTACAGGCGGAGAATTAATTTATAGTCATGCAATAGAAGAACTTTATCAAACTGGAAAAGGATCTATAACGATAAGAGGTGTTGTAAATACGGAAGAGGTCAATTTAGGCAAAGGGAAACATAAAAAGAATGCAATAATCATTACGGAACTTCCTTACCAAATTAATAAAGCAGGTTGGATTGAAAAACTCGCGGAACTTGTTAATTCAGGTAAAATTATTGGGATTTCTGATATTAGGGATGAGAGCGACAGAGATGGAATGAGAATTGTAATAGAACTAAAAAAAGATTCTAATTCTGAACTTGTTATTTCTAATTTATATAAAAAAACAACTCTTCAAACAAACTTTGGCGCGATATTCTTAGCTTTAATTAAAGGCAAACCTGTACAACTAAATCTGAAAAAATATCTCAACTATTTTCTTGAATTTAGAGAAGAAACAATTAGAAAAAGAACTTTTTATTTTCTAAAAAACACTCTTGATAAACTAGAAATATCAGAAGGTTTATCTAAAGCTACAAAAAACATAAAAAAAGTTATCGCAATTATAGAAGAATCAGAAAATTCTGTGCAAGCTAGATCAAAATTAGTAGAAAATTTTTTCTTAAGTGAAAAACAGGCAAATTCAGTTTTGGATATGCCACTAAAAAAATTAACAACTCTAGAAAAAAATCAAATTGATAACGATATAAAAAATTTAGAAGAAAAAAAGAATTATTTTCAAAAATTGTTGAACGAAAGAGAATTATTACTTGAATTACTTATAGAAGAATTATTAATATTAAAGAAAAAATACAATGTTATACGTAAAACAAAAATAATTAAAAATATAAATCAAAATCAAGAATTAGAAACGCTTAATAATCAGATATTAGAAGACTTTATAAATAAAAAAACAAAATTATACATTGACAATAGACTTTATTTAAAAAGGATGATTTTAGGTAATTACAAGAAATCATTTGAGGTTGCAAATAAAATTATAGATAATAAAAATATTCAAAAATTTATATGTAATATTGAAAAAAATATAAAATTAATTGGAATAACAAATACGGGAAAAGTATTTAACATTGATTGGGAATCAAATATTAATAAAGACTATAAATTAGATAATAAAATTCTTGGAAATATTCATCCTAGTGAAATAATAAATTTTCACTCAATTAAAAAAGACATTAAAAATTATTTATGCATATTAAATTCAGATGGAAGATTTAAAAAAGTTTTATTTGATGAAGATATGATTAAAAGCAATAGATCTTTCACTATTACAAAATTAAAAAATAATTTAAAAACAATTGATTCTTTTATTTCTAATGACAGGAAAGATTTAATAATATTAACTTCGATAGGAAGAATTTTTAAATTTAATTTATCAAATAAATTTTTAACGCCAACTTCTAAACAATCCCAAGGATTAATCATTGTAAAACTTTTACCATCTGAAAAAATCGTTTCTTGTTGTACATTTAATGATGGAGAAAATATTTTTTTAATATCTAAACAAGGAAAAATCTTTTGTATAAATAGTAATGAAATTTACTGCTCAAATGAATACAGTTTGGGATATTTGAATGAAAAAACCCAACTTAAAAACGATTTCTTCCTCAAAATAATGGCAAGTAACCATTACCTTGATATTGAAACTAATAAAAATAAATCTGCAAGATTAGACCTAAATAAATTAAATTTCAAATCCAAAAAATCAAACTTTTTAATTGATTTTTTAAAATTAGATAATGATGAATACCTTGAAAATTGTTTCCGACTTGAAAACTTTCTCGACTAAGATTTATATTCATTTTCAACCCAATTTAAGTATTCTTGATTAACTGTTCCAGTTACATAATCACCAGTAAAGCAACTCATCTCTAAACCTTTAATAGGAGAATCACCAATTATAGATTTACGCAAACTTTCAACACTTTGATAAACAAGGTTATCAATTTCAAGTTTATCGGCGATTTCACTTATTGTCCTATTGTGAGCTATTAATTCATCTCTATTAGGCATATTAATTCCATAAACATGAGGATAACGAACGGGAGGAGCTGCTGATGTAAAAAAAACTTTATTTGCTCCTGCATCTTTAGCCATCTGGACAATTTCTTTTGAAGTAGTACCTCTTACTATCGAGTCATCAACAATTAATACATTTTTATTTTTAAACTCTGCACTCATGGCATTTAATTTTTGCCTTACAGATTTCTTTCGTTTCTGCTGACCAGGCATTATAAATGTTCTGCCAACATATCTATTTTTAAAAAAACCTTCCCTATATTCTATCCCTAACTGTCTTGCAACTTGCATTGCCGCGGGTCGAGAAGAATCAGGAATAGGCATAACTACATCAATATCTCCAGAATTGATTGTTTCTTTTATTGTTTCTGCTAAATAATCTCCCATTTTTAAACGAGCTTTATAGACTGAAATCCCATTCATAATTGAATCTGGCCTAGCTAAGTAAACATATTCAAAAGCACAGGGAAATAACATTGGATTTTCAGAACATTGCTTAGAGAAAAACTCCCCATCAAGATTTATAAAAACAGCTTCTCCTGGATCTACATCTCTCACTACTTCATAATCATTATTCTCAAGTACTAAAGATTCGCTTGCAACCATCCATTCTTCTTTTTTTGTGGATAATGAAAGTCTTTTCCCTATGACTAAAGGCCTAATGCCAAAAGGATCTCTAAATGCTAATAAACCATGTCCTGAAATTAACGCAATTGAAGCATATGACCCCTGAATTCTTTTATGTAAAGATTTGACCGCATTAAAAATAATATCAGGTTCTAATTCTTGATTATGAATTTGTTCTTGTAATTCTGTCGCAAATACATTTAACAACATTTCAGTATCACTTGAAGAATTTGTATGCCGCTTGTCGACATTAAATAACTGTTTTTCTAAATCTCTGGTATTAGTCAAATTTCCATTATGTATCAAAACAATTCCATAAGGAGCATTAACATAAAAAGGCTGTGCTTCTTCTACACTTTCTGCTGATCCCTTTGTTGCATACCTAACATGACCCAATCCAATTTTGCCAATTAAATTCCTCATATCTCTAGTTCTATAAGCAGTATTAACCTGACCTTTAACCTTATGTATATGAAAAACAGTATTTTCCATTGTTGCTATACCTGTTGAGTCTTGACCTCTGTGCTGCAAAAGCAAAAGACTATCATAAATTTGTTGATTTACATCGTTTGAAGAAACAATTCCAACTATTCCGCACATAACTTAATATCTCAAAATGATTAATAGTTGAGAAACGTTTTTCATATTTAAAAGTAATCTGAAATACTATTATTAAATTTTTCGGTTAATTCCTCAACCCTAATATTGCAAATATTTTTTTCGTTGATTTTTATCTTCAGCGTTTCACTAGATACGTATCCTATTTTTTTTACATAAACACTTGATGGGAAATTTATTTGATTTTGTTTTAAATAATTAAACCATTGATTTTGTTTCATTTTACTAATTGAAAAAATAATTCTTGACCCCCCTTCGGCAAACAATAAATTATCAATTCTATTTACATTTTTCTCTAATTCTATAGTTGCACCCCTTGAGGACAAAATGCAAGACTCTGCTAAAGCTATAGCTAAACCTCCATCGCTGATATCGTGCGAAGAAACTACAAGACTATTTAAAATCGCATTTCTTAAAAAACTCTGGCAGAACTTTTCATCCAACAAATCTATTTTTGGAGGCCGACCTGTAATTTCTCCATGAAAATATTCCAGATAAGAACTAGCTGCAATTTTCATTTCTGATTTGGAAGAACCAATTAACCAGATTTCATCTTCAATATTTTTCCATTCACTACTTATAGCTTTTTCGACATTATCTATCTTTCCAACCATTCCAATAACAGGAGTAGGATTTATAGGAGTAATTAGATTATCTTTATTTTTAGATTCATTATATAAAGATACATTACCTCCTGTAACAGGAGTTTCTAAAGTTTTACAAGCTTCAGCAATTCCATTACAGGAAGATGAGAGTTGCCAATATCCTATTTCATTCTCAGGGGAAGAAAAATTTAAATTATTTGTAATTGCTACTGGTTCAGCACCAACACAACTAACGTTTCTGGCGGACTCTGCAACGGCAGCGATAGATCCTCTAAAAGGATCAAGCGCAACCCATCTACTATTGCAATCAACTGAAGCGGCGACACCGGAAAATACTTCACTTTTATTTTTTTTATTTTGTTCCCTTAGTCTTACTACGGCTGCATCTGATTTTCCAGGTTTAAAAACTGTGTTTGCTTGAACTTGGGAGTCATATTGTTTATAAATCCATCGTTTAGAAGCTATTGATGGATTAGAGAGTAGTTTTAAAATGATTTCTGAAAAAGAAAAATTCTTATTTTCCTTCAATGAAAATATTTTTTGCTCATGAATTTCTGGTAAATCATTTTCTTTCCATTCCCATTTATTTAAAAGATCATCTGGTGGGTTATTAATCACATTGTGAAAATTTACAGGAGTATCATCAGATAAGGCAGAAGTAGGTATTTGGGCCACAATTTGACCTTTATGAGAAATAATTACCTCATTAGTTCCTATCACTTCACCAATAACACTGGCATATAATCCCCATTTATTAAATTTTTCAATAAGATCATTAATTTTTTCTTCTTTAACGACAAACAACATTCTTTCTTGCGATTCAGATAATAAATATTGGTATGCGGACATATCATCTTCTCTAGAAGGCACCAAATCTAAATCAATAGATATCCCTAAATTTCCATTTGCAGCCATTTCTGCACTACTGCATGTTAAACCTGCAGCACCCATATCTTGAGCTGCAATTACATCCCCTGTCTTGAAAGCATCCAAACAAGCTTCGATAAGACTTTTCTCAACAAATGGATCACCTACCTGAACTGCAGGTCTATCATCCAATGAAGTTGTAGTTAATTCTGAACTAGCAAAACTAGCACCACCAACACCATCTCTACCAGTTGTATTACCAACATATAAAACTGGTGATCCTATATTTTTAGCTCCAGAACAAACGATTTCCTTAGTCTCTAAAAGTCCTAAAGCCATAACATTCACTAGAGGATTTCCAGAGTAACTATCATCGAAGTCAATTTCACCTCCAACAGTCGGCACACCTACGCAATTTCCATAATGTGCAATACCGGATACAACTCCTCTTAGTAAATCAACATTTGATGATTTATCAAGGTTGCCGAATCTCAATGAATTCAACACTGCGATTGGCCTTGCACCCATTGTAAATATATCTCTTAAAATTCCTCCTACACCTGTTGCTGCGCCTTGAAAAGGTTCAATAGCAGAAGGATGATTATGACTTTCTATTTTAAAAACAAGTTTTTGATTATTTCCAACATCAATAACGCCAGCATTTTCTCCAGGTCCAACTAAAACATTTTTACCTTTAGTGGGAAACTTAGATAGTAAAGGTTTTGAATTTCTATAACAACAATGCTCAGACCACATAACGCCAAACATGCCCAATTCCGTTCTGTTAGGTTTTCTCTTTAATCTTTTGCAAATTTCTTCGTAATCATTAAGTGTTAAATTTTCAACTTTTAGCGCTTCATTAAGATCATATAGATCATTATTTTCTTGATTTATCATTATTTATATCCAAGGGTCATCTTCTTTTTTTTCACTAAACGGTATAGATGTTCTCTCATTATTATAAAAACTTTTTTGTTTAAAATCTAAGTTTTGGCTAATATCTTCATCTTCTTCAAGCCAATCCTCTAGTCTATTAGAAGCAATATTTTTCATATCATCAAATCTATCAAAAATTTTTTTTCCTTTTTGCATAAATTCATTTTTAATACTTGATTTTATTAAAGATAAATCATCTAAAGAATTAGTGTCACAAAATACCAATCCCGGTTGTTGGTCATTGATATTATCAATAGTTAATTTCCATCTACTAGAACCTGGAATCTTAGGATTAGATCTAGAAACTAAATAATATTTAATTTTTCCCGTTTTCATTTCAAATAAAAAATCTGCAATAACTCCTATTTTTGATCCATTTATATTTATAAGATTAGCTTCTATTAAAGTTGGAAACCTATTTAAAGTTGCTAAATCGGAAATAGCTGGATCACCTTTGACATAAATTTCATTATCTATTATTTGAGTAATTTGATTTAATCGCCAAACATTTCTTTTCAAATCAAAATTTGAAGGACGAGAGTACCATCCTAAGATCCGGTGAACTGGAGGGTGCATCCAAACATTTTCACCATTTCCATAGTTAAGGACCATATTACCCTTAACACTATAATTTAGTAATTCACTTAAAAAAATTTCTTTAGGTAGTTTCAAATTAAGAACGAACCTGCACAGGCATAACTAAATAAGTAAAAGAATTAAGATTATCTTCTGGTACAAACACAGCTGGAGTAGTTGCAATATTACACTTTAAAAGTACATTTTCAGAAGAAATAACTTTTAAACCTTCTAACAGATATCTTACGTTAAATGCAATATCAAAATTTTCTCCAGAATAAGAGACAGGTATTGATTCATTTGCATTTCCAATATCTTGAGCATCTGCGCTGATTGAAGCTAAATCTGTATCATCTAATTTAATCTTTACAACACTACTTTGCTGATCAGCCAAAATAGCAATTCTTTCTAATGCATTAATTAATTTTTTTGTATTAAAATTTAGAATTTTAGAAAAAGAATCAGGAATTAATTGTGAATAATTAGGATAATTACCTTCTAAAGTTCTTGTAGTAATTATTTGATTAGAAGATATAAATACTACTTGACCTTTGTCATAGAATAGCTTAATTGAATTTTCTGAGCTTCTCAAAGATACTAGTTTTTCAATTTCTCTTAATGATCTAGTTGGAATAGTTACTGATAAATCATCAACATTTGAAGATAAGTTTTCTTTATTTTCAATATGTTCTTTATTACCAATTAAAGCAACAGCCAATCTATGGCCATCTGTAGAAGCAGACTCTAAATAATTGGGCTTGAAGGTAAAATTGACCCCTGTGAGTAATTGCTTTGAATCATCATTGCTACTGGCAAAAATGGTAGATTTTAAAGCCTTTAAGAAAGAACTAGGATCAATATTCAAAGTAGTACCGCTTTCTACAAATGGTAAATTAGGATATTCATCAGAAGCAATCCCTTTAAGATTAAAAGAACCTCTATCACTTTTTATTAGGATATTATCTGAATTCTCGTCTACTTCTAACGAAACAGGAGTTTCATTAGGTAGTTTGTTTACTATTTCAGATAAAAGTTTTGAAGGTATAGTAATAGCTCCACTATTTTTAACAGTTCCATCAAAAGAAGTTTGAATTCCTAAATTAAGGTCAAAACCTGTAACGCTAATTTTATTAGTTCCTTCGTCAGCTGTTAAAAGTATATTTGCAAGAATTGGATGCGTTGGCCTTGAAGCAACTGCTTTGCTTACTAGTTGTATAGCATTATTTAATTCATTTTGATTACAAATAATTTCCATCAGAATTTGGAACTTTTTACAAATACAATATACTTTTTTCGTAAATTAAATTCAATAAATTTATTATTTACTTTTCTTTCTAATATAAAAATAAATAATTAAAAAAAAAATTAGTAGTAGTAGTTCTTGTGGGAACTGTGGAATTCTTAAGTTAAATGCCTCTTGTCCCTACTTTACGAAGAAAAGAATATGTGTAAAAAATTTTTAATTTGTTGAATATTTTTTTCTTTTTTCTAAAATTTTAAATTCTTTCAACAACCAGAATTTTTTATTATGTGTTTTTCAACAAAGGATGTTTGTTTTTAATGGAATTCCACAGACACTTTTTTTTTTGGATTTTAATATCCTAGAATTTTAGTTATATTTTTTAATGATGGTTCAATATTTTTTCTAAAAATAGCATCATTGTTTTTTATGGCACAATCAGGATCTTTTAATCCATTTCCAGTAAGAACACAAACAATAGTTGATTCTTTTTGAATTCTATTTTTATTTTTAATCAAACCAGCAACAGATGCTGCACTGGCAGGTTCACAAAAAACTCCTTCTTTGGCAAGGATTTTATAAGCATTGATTATTTCTTCATCTGTAACTGACTGAAAGTCTCCTTTACTTTCTTTTCTCACTTTTTTGGCTTTTTCTCTATTTACAGGATTCCCAATTCTTATTGCTGTCGCAATTGTTTCTGGATCTTTAACTATTATATTTTTTACTAATGGAGCAGAGCCTTCGGATTGGAAGCCCATCATAATTGGTAATTTTAAATTTCTTTTTATTTTAGAATATTCTTTAAATCCCATCCAATAAGCAGTTATATTTCCTGCATTGCCCATTGGAATACAAAGCCAATCAGGAGCAATACCTAAGTCATCAACTATTTCAAAAGCTGCTGTCTTCTGTCCTTGTATTCGATATGGATTAACAGAATTAACAAGTTCTACAGGATGTTCTGAGGATAAATCTCTAACAATTTCAAGAGCCTTATCAAAATTTCCATTAATAGATATTATCTCAGCACCATACATTAAAGCTTGTGCAAGCTTGCCTTGTGCAACAAAGCCTTCTGGTATTAAGACAAAAGGTTTTAATCCTCCTCTAGAAGCATATGCAGCAGCAGCAGCAGAAGTGTTTCCAGTGCTAGCACAAATTACTGCTTCACGGCCTTCTTCTTTTGCTTTGCTGATTGCCATAGTCATGCCACGATCTTTAAAAGATCCTGTTGGATTAAGTCCATCATATTTTAAAAAAACTTTTGTTCCATTTCCAATTAAATTGCTTATTGAATCGCTTAGTATTAGTGGTGTATTACCTTCATTTAGGGAAATAATTGGAGTTTTCTTTGTAACTGGGAGATATTGTTTATAAGCTTCAATGAGACCTGGCCATCTTTTTTTTCTGTAATTAATACGCAGTTTATTTTTGAGTTTATTTAATAACACCATGGTTGTTTAATTTGTTTTGATTTTATCTAGAGGAGAATTGGTAAAAAAGGTTAATAATTCTGAAATTGATTCTACTTTATTCATAACTTTGCTCAAAGCGCTGACATCTAAAATAACAGTTTTAGTGGGATATCCTTCAAAAAAATTTATCAAATTTATTTTTCCATTTCCTATATTAATACCTTGAATTATGCTTGCTCTAAGGGCTAACATACCTGTTCTTTCATCATTTGCTCTAGGTGTGTGGATAATAGATGAAAGTCTTGTTAAAAAAACATTTCCTATTTCAGAATATACTAATTTGCTTGCAACAGTAATAGGAACTTCAAAATCTTTATTTAAAACTGCTCTAATTTCTTTATCGGGAGACTTGGTCGCTTTTAAAACTTTTCTTAATTTTCTTGATGATTTACCTTCTTTAGCAAAAGTTTTTAAAGAATTTACTTTTATTGTTCTAGAAAATATACTGTATGTGATTTTGATTTCTTCAGCAGCATTAGCTTTTTGAAAATTAAAAAATAATGGAGAAATTACTAAAATAAAAAATATTTTAAATATTAATAATTTACTAAATTTCATTTAGATATTTGCACCGGCTGCAATCTTAACAAGTCTTACTACTCCTTTTTCAGTGACTTTTTTTGCAATTTTTATACCCATTTCTTTTGTATAGGGCTCATTTATAAGTCGCGGAACCCTTTTTAGAAAAATGTCAATCGAATAGCCTGGGACCTTTTGCAAAATCTCTAAAAAGTTTCTCAATGGCTCTACATACATTATGAGGTCACTCAAGTTGTTTTTTTCGTTACTAGTATTTAATTTAATTGATTGTGGAAGATAGTTATTCAAACTTTTCAATATTTTTAGACTAAGTAAATCTATTTGATTTGTTAAACCTTCAACTATTTCATTTCTAAGAAATCCTCCATTTGGAGAAAAGAGAAGATTTATAACTTCGTCTAAAAGTTTTTCTAAATCGAGATTTGTTTGCTTTGCAGCGTTAGAAAGCAGATCTTCTAAACGGTCCCATTTAAATTTTTTATTATCAAAAAGCATTTCTTTAAGGCTGGCCCTTAATTGTGGATCAGGGTCTTCCATCAATCTTCTTGCAAAATATGGATAAGCTGCGCCTAATATTTTGAAGTTTGGATCTACGCTTAAAGCTATTCCTTCTAATGTAAGTAATGACCTAATTATAAGTGCATAGTATGGGGGAAGTCTGAAAGGGAATTTATACATAACACCAGACATGTCGTCTGTAACGCTCTTAAAATCCATTTTTGAAACTCCTTGTTCAACGGCGTTAATGAATACATCTTGAAATGCTGGAACTATCGGTTCTAGATTGACTTCCTCCGATAAAAATCCCAATTTTACGAAATCTTGAGACAACTTATCGAAGTTTTTATTTACTAAATGTACTACTGCTTGAATTAATCCTGATCTAGATTCTCTCGAAACCTCGCTCATCATTCCAAAATCTAAATAACATAATCTTCCATCTTCTAAGGCTAATAAATTACCTGGATGTGGGTCTGCATGAAAAAAACCATGTTCTAAAAGCTGTTGTAAACTGCATTGCACCCCTATATCAATCATGTCATCGGGATTAATTCCTAATTTTTTTACGTCTTCTAAATTTGTTAATTTTGTTCCGTCTATCCATTCCATTGCTAAAACTCTTCTTGAAGTTATTTCTTTATAAATTTTTGGTACGGCAATCATTTTGTTATGTTTATGCAAATCTCTAAATTTTTCTGCATTTGCAGCTTCGTTTAGATAGTCCATCTCTTCAAAAACTCTTTTGCCTAATTCATCAATCAAGGCAACTAAATCACTTCTTATTAGTCCGATATTGTTTTTTAGCCAATAAGCAATATTTCTCACTATGTAAAGATCTAAGGTTATTTGTTCTCTTAAACCTGGCCGTTGTACTTTTATTGCAACGACCTCTTTATTTTTTAATTTAGCTTTATGCACTTGCCCTAAAGAAGCTGCGGAAATTGGCTCTTTATCAATTTCTAGAAAAATCTCATCTATTTTATTTCCTAAATCTTCTTCTATTAATTCCATAGCTTTATCGCCATCAAATCCAGGGAGTTGATCTTGCAATTCAGATAATTCTTCTAGCAGAATCCCTGGGATTATATCTGGTCTTGTTGATAAAGCTTGTCCTGCCTTAACAAATGCAGGCCCAAGTTCTACCAACAAATTGGTTAATTCTCTTGATCTATATCTTGCTTGCTGTTCATTTTTCAATCTTCCAGTTAATTTATCCCATCCAACGGAAAATATGTAAGCAAAAATAGGTATGAGCGTTTGCCAAAGTCTTTTTAAAAGTCTTTTAGGATTTTTTTTGTAAATTTTAGAAATTGTATCTGGATCATAATTTAAGAGTCCAGATACCTCAATAAAATCAGTAAAATCTTCTTTCATAACTTTATATATTTAAAACCTTTATTTTTTTAAAAAAGAAGTTAATTTTTCTATATGGAAGATTTATCATGTTAATACAATTAAAAATTGAAAATATTGCCCTAATAGAAATTATAGAAATTAATTTCGAAAAAGGTTTGAATATCATAACTGGGGATTCAGGTTCAGGAAAATCGCTAATTTTGGATTCCCTAAATGCTTTATTTGGTGGAACTAATATACCTCTAAAACATTTAATACGTCCAGGAAAAGATTTTTGCGTTATCGAGGCGATATTTTCTTCTTCTTCTCAAATTAATAATTGGTTAATTAGTAATGGTTTTGAAATAACTTCTTCAGAATTACAAATTAGAAGAAAATCTTATAAAAAAAATAATAAAATTTTATCCAAATATAGTCTTAATGAGTTGCCAATTAATAGACAATCATTAGAACAACTTGGACGATTTTTAATAGATTTTGCAGGTCAATCTGACACTTTTATATTTGATTCTTTAGATAAGAGAAGATTAATTATTGATGACTTATGTTCCCGAGAATCAAGAGATATTACCGACAGGATTAAAAGTATATGGGGAGAAACTAAAGTTTTAAAAGGATTAATGAATGAAAAAATAGAATTATCTAGGAATCAAGAAGAAAAAAACTTGGCAATTAAACACATCTTAAAGAGTTTAGAAGAAGCTGATTTAAATTCCAGTGAAGAAATTGTAGAATTAGAGTTATTAGAAAATAAACTTGTAAATAATCTAGAAATTAATAATTCAATTAAATCATCATTAGAAAATTTAAATAATTTCAATCATGATGAACCGTCAGCAACTTCTTTGATAAATCAATCAATAAAGCTTTTAAATAAAACAGCAGATTTCGATTTAAAAATTCAAAAATTTAGAGAGAAGTTACTAAATATCCATGCTGATGTTGAAGATTTGATTTTTGATCTAAACTCATATTTGCAAGAAATAGTAAATTGTGAATCTAATCTTCCAGAAATACAAAAAAGATTGTTTTTTTTAAAAAATTTAGAGAGAACTTTTTCATTAGATTTAACTCAATTAATTGTAAAGCGCGATGAATTAAAGACGTATTTTCAACAAAAAGATCAAGGTAATGAGCTTGGCAGGATTAAAATTCAAATTGAGAATTTACAAAGTAATTTAAATTCTTTATTTAATATTCAATCTACTGAAAGAAAAAAAATTGCTAAACAGTTACAAAATTCAGTGATGTCGATTTTAAGCAATTTAGGTTTAGAAAATGCAAATTTTCTAATTCAATTTTCTGAATGCAAGCCTTCTGGTGATGGAATTGACGATATAAATTTTTTGTTTTCGGCTAATCCTGATCAGAAGCTTGCTCCATTATCAAATGTTATTTCCGGTGGAGAAATGTCAAGATTCTTGTTGGCTATTAAATCTAGTATTTCTAAAAAACCAAATACTTTCTTTTTAGACGAAATTGATAGTGGTTTAAGTGGTAAATCCCTATTTTCTTTGGTTGAGCTGATAAAAGAAATTTCTAAAAATCAACAAGTTTTATGTATTACACATCAACCATTCTTAGCTGCTGGGGGATTAGCTCATTTCAAAGTTAATAAAAACGTAATTAATGGAATAACTTATACTTCAATTGCAAAACTAACTACAAAAAATCAAAGGAAAAATGAACTAATAGAACTTATAGG
This sequence comes from Prochlorococcus sp. AG-670-M15, assembly GCA_003211415.1. GTDB lineage: Bacteria > Cyanobacteriota > Cyanobacteriia > PCC-6307 > Cyanobiaceae > Prochlorococcus_A. The sequence goes on from QCSV01000006.1 coordinate 24,176, forward strand.
TGGAGGTTCTTGCGAAGTAAACGAATATGCTTCTAGACTTCTTGATAGCGCAGCTGCGTAAAATAGAAAAAATTCTACTATAATAAGCATTTTAAATCATAAATTAGATTTAAACATGGTTAATAAAGTTGATAGTAGTTTTGGAGAAGATAACTCAATTAATATTAGGGGAGCTCGTCAGCATAATTTAAAAAATATTGATCTTTCTCTACCTAGGAATAAATTTATAGTTTTTACAGGTGTGAGTGGAAGTGGTAAAAGTTCTTTAGCCTTTGATACTATTTTTGCTGAAGGTCAAAGAAGATATGTAGAGAGTCTTTCGGCATACGCAAGGCAATTTTTGGGTCAAGTAGATAAACCAGATGTTGACAATATTGAAGGTTTATCACCTGCTATCTCAATCGATCAAAAATCTACAAGTCATAATCCTCGATCAACAGTTGGAACAGTAACAGAGATACAAGATTATTTAAGATTATTGTTTGGTCGTGCTGGTGAGCCGCATTGTCCCCACTGCGGGATTCCCATTGCGCCTCAAACAATTGATGAAATGGTGGATCAAATTCTTCTTTTACCAGAAGGAACAAGGTACCAATTGTTGGCACCTGTTGTAAGAGGTAAGAAGGGAACACATACAAAATTAATAAGTGGACTAGCTGCTGAAGGATTTGCTAGGGTAAGAATTAATGGAGAGGTAAGAGAACTTGCTGATAGTATTGAATTAGATAAAAATCAAATTCATAATATTGAGGTAGTAGTTGATAGATTAATTGCAAGAGAAGGAATACAAGAAAGATTAAATGATTCTCTACAAACTTGTCTCAAAAGAGGCGATGGTTTAGCAATAGTAGAAGTTGTTCCAAAAAAAGGGGAGAACTTACCTTCTAACTTAGAGAGAGAAAAACTTTACTCAGAAAATTATGCATGTCCTGAACATGGCTCTATTGTTGAAGAACTTTCTCCTAGATTATTTTCTTTTAACAGCCCATATGGTGCCTGTCCAGATTGTCATGGGATTGGCTATTTAAAAAAATTTACTGCGGATAGAGTTATACCTGATAAAACATTGCCTGTTTATGCTGCAATAGCTCCTTGGAGTGAGAAAGATAATACTTATTATTTCTCTTTACTTTATTCTGTAGGACAAGCTTATGGTTTTGAATTAAAAACTCCTTGGAAAGATTTAAGTGATTTGCAAAAACAAGTCCTACTTTTGGGTTCAGATAAACCAATATTAATTCAAGCTGATAGTCGTTTTAAAACTTCTAGCGGTTTTGAAAGACCTTTTGAGGGGATTTTGCCAATATTAGAGAGGCAATTGAATGAAGCTAATGGAGAATCAGTTAAACAAAAATTAGAAAAGTATCTAGAATTAGTTCCCTGTAAAACATGTTCTGGAAAAAGATTAAGACCAGAGGCTTTGGCTGTTAAACTTGGTCCATATAACATTACTGACTTAACTTCTATAAGCGTTTCTGAAACCCTAAATCACATAGAGCGCATCATGGGTTTAGGTAAGACAAAGAAAGAAAATATATCTTTATCAAAAAAACAAAAACAGATAGGTGAATTGGTTTTAAAAGAGATTCGTTTACGTTTGAAGTTTTTAATTAATGTAGGTTTAGATTATTTGACTTTAAATAGACCAGCTATGACTTTGTCTGGTGGTGAGGCGCAGCGTATTAGATTGGCTACACAAATAGGTGCTGGTCTTACTGGCGTTTTATATGTATTAGATGAACCAAGTATTGGTTTGCATCAGAGAGACAATGACAGATTATTAGAAACATTAAAAAGCTTAAGAGACTTGGGAAATACTTTGGTTGTCGTTGAACATGATGAAGATACTATGAAATCCGCAGATTATTTAGTAGATATTGGTCCAGGGGCAGGTGTCTATGGTGGGGAAATTATTGCTAAAGGATCTTATCAAGATGTCTTAAATTCAGAAAAGTCATTAACTGGCGCTTATCTAAGTGGTAGGAAGTCCATTCCTACTCCTAAAGAACGTAGATCTTCTGTAAAAAAAAGTTTAATTTTAAATAATTGCTTTAAAAATAATTTAAAAAATATTTCTGTTGAATTTCCTTTAGGAAGATTAGTTTCTGTAACTGGTGTGAGTGGAAGTGGGAAGAGCACTTTGATAAATGAATTACTTCATCCTGCATTATGTCATTCTCTAGGATTAAAAGTACCTTTTCCTCAAGGTGTAAAAGAGTTGAAAGGGATAAAGGCAATTGATAAAGTTATCGTTATTGATCAATCTCCAATAGGAAGGACTCCAAGATCAAATCCTGCTACATATACTGGTGCTTTTGACCCTATAAGGCAGATATTTACTGCCACAGTAGAAGCAAAAGCAAGAGGTTATCAAGCTGGTCAATTTAGCTTTAACGTGAAAGGAGGAAGATGCGAAGCTTGTAAAGGTCAGGGAGTCAATGTTATTGAAATGAATTTTTTACCTGATGTGTATGTTCAATGTGAAGTATGTAAAGGAGCTCGTTTTAATAGAGAAACTCTTCAAGTTAAATACAAAGGTTTCAATATATCTGATGTTTTAGAGATGACTGTTGAACAAGCTGCAGAAACTTTCTCTGCAATACCTCAAGCTGCTGATAGATTATCTACATTGGTAGATGTCGGTTTAGGATATGTCAAATTAGGTCAACCAGCTCCTACATTATCTGGTGGAGAGGCTCAAAGAGTTAAGTTAGCTACGGAATTGTCAAAAAGGGCTACTGGAAAAACTTTATATTTGATTGATGAACCAACTACAGGGTTAAGTTTTTATGATGTTCATAAATTAATGGATGTGATACAACGTTTGGTAGATAAAGGTAATTCAGTAATTGTTATTGAACATAATTTAGATGTTATTAGATGTTCAGACTGGATTATCGATTTAGGACCTGATGGAGGGGATAAAGGAGGAGAAATCATTGCAGAAGGCATTCCTGAGGATGTAGCTAAAAATCCCAAAAGTCATACAGCAAAATATCTAAAAAAGGTTCTAAAATAAAAATCTTTGTTGTATTTCTTTGTATTTTAATTATTTCAGCAAAACGAAATTCTTTTTAAAGTCCTATAAAACTCGTCTATAACTGCTGTTTTAAAACTTTTATTTTAAAAAAATTTCAAATCATAATGCTTTCTTAATATTTCCTTAGAAAATTCATCTTATTTGTATAAAAGGCCGTTGATCGGAGGAACTGCTGAATGAGGTTGAAATTTTTACATTTACATTTACATGGTCTTATACGTTCTAAAAATCTTGAGTTAGGCAGGGATGCAGATACAGGAGGGCAAACACAGTACGTTTTAGAGTTAATTAAAAGTTTGGCCAATACTTCAGAAGTTGATCAAGTAGATTTAGTTACCCGTTTAATAAAAGACCCTAAAGTGGATTATGAATATTCTCAAGAAGAAGAATTTGTAGAACCTGGAGTTAGAATTTTAAGATTCAAATTTGGACCAAATAAATATTTAAGAAAGGAATTGCTTTGGCCTTATTTAGATCATTTAACTGAAAGACTAATTTCATACTATAAAAAAAATAAAAAGCCTAATTTCATTCATGCACATTATGCAGATGCTGGATATGTAGGAGTTAAACTAAGTCAATCCTTAAACGTTCCTCTTATTTTTACTGGTCATTCTTTAGGAAGAGAGAAAAAAAGGAAATTGCTTGATACTGGTTTAAAAACTAATCAAATAGAAAAGCTTTATTCTATAAGTAAAAGAATTGAGGCAGAAGAAAAAGCATTGAAGTCTGCAGATATTGTTGTTACAAGCACTAGACAAGAGTCAGTTTATCAATATTCCCAATATTCTTCTTTTTCACCTCACAAAGCTAAAGTTATTCCTCCTGGTGTTGATCATAATAAATTTCACCATATTCACTCCACAAGCGAAACAGTCGAAATTGATAACATGATGAAACCTTTTTTAAAGGATTCTACTAAACCTCCATTTTTGACTATTTCTAGAGCTGTACGAAGAAAAAATATTCCATCTTTAATTGAGGCATATGGAAGATCTGAAAAATTAAAAAGAAAAACTAATTTAATTTTGATTTTGGGTTGTAGAGATAATACTTCAAAACTTGACCCTCAACAAAAAGATGTTTTCAATAATATTTTTGAAACAATTGATAAATATAATTTGTATGGGAAGGTAGCTTATCCAAAAAAACATCTTCCAAGTCAGATTCCTGCTTTATATAGGTGGGCTGCTACCAGAGGTGGTGTATTTGTAAATCCAGCTTTAACAGAGCCTTTTGGTTTAACTCTTCTTGAAGCTTCTTCATGTGGATTACCAACAATAGCAACTAATGATGGAGGGCCAAAAGAAATTCGTTCAAAATGTGAAAATGGACTTCTAGTAGATGTTACTGATATTAATGAGTTGAAAGTTATTCTTGAAAAAGGGATTTCAAATAATAATCAGTGGAAATTATGGAGCAGAAATGGAATTGAGGGTGTTAACAGGCACTTTAGCTGGAACACTCATGTACGGAATTATTTATCAGTACTTACTAGAGAATTTTCTAGTTCAAATAGTTATTCTTCATCTGACATTAAACAAAGTTGTTTAAAAGGAACCTCCTCACTTATAAAACCCCATTGATCAAATACCTCAGGATCAGGGTGAAGAATTAGTTGATTATTTTGAGTTTTCTTTAGTTTGAAGCCTTTCTTAGATAGTTTTTTCATTAAGTTAGCAGTTTCTTCAAATCTTGATGCCATCGCATCAAGACTTGAGCAGTCACTTGTTAATCCATTATCTTTCCATGTAAAAAAATTCATAACAAATTTTTCAAAGATTAATTTTTAAAACTATACCTAAAATTACGAGTAAAATGTTGATTTTCCAAAAATTTTCAACTATTTTTTGTTCCTTAACTCCTTTAAGTTCAAAATGGTGGTGTAGTGGAGCCATTAAAAATATGCGTTTACCTCTATGAAAAAATTTTTTTGTAATTTTAAAAAAACCTACTTGAATTATTACTGATAATGATTCAATAATAAACATCCCTGAAAAAATAGATAAGGTAAAAACGCTATTGGTTAATAACGCTATAGAAGCCAGAATTGCTCCAATACTTAGAGATCCCGTATCACCCATAAATATTTTTGCAGGATAACTATTATACTTTAGAAATCCTAAGCATACGCCGGACATCGAAAAACATAAGATGCTAAAAACAAAAAGTTCTTGCTGTTCTTTCATTAATATTTCTGTTCCTAATCCATAAAAAATAATCCCACTGCATCCAGCTGCTAATCCATCTAGTCCATCAGTCAAATTTACTGAATTACTTATCCCGACTAGTACTAAAAAAGAAATTGGCAATATGAAAATATTCATATTTATTCCCCAGGAGTCAGAAACTGTTATTAATGGACTGATTAAATTTTTTTCATAGGCTAAAGATATAAAAATTATTGAGATAACACTTTGTAAGATAAATTTCTCTTTTGTTTTTAACCCTGTATTTTTTTTGTTTCTAATACTTAAATAATCATCTAAAAAACCTGTAATAAAGAAACCAAAAATAGTCAGTAGTAAAAGAAGTAATTTTAGGGAACCTAAATTTATAGTTATTATCAGAAGAAAAATTAAAAAAGGGATTATCAAAAAAACCCCACCCATTGTTGGAGTATCACTTTTTTTATAGTGATTAGAAGGACCTTCAGTTCTTATATTTTGAAGTAAATTTAATTTTCTGATTATTGCTAGACCATTCTTGGTTGCTAATAAAGATACAAAAAAAGATAATATGAAAACTCCTATAAAAAAGAAATTATTAAAAATAAATGAGGTTGCTATTAAAGCAAAAGTAATTAATATTAATAATGGTTTACAGTTAAAATTATTAATCTTCCCAATCATCTTCTGAAGAATCTTCTTCAGTTTTATAATCTTCTTTTTCTCCCATAAGTGCTGAAAGCTCTTCTTCTTCTATAGTACTAATCTCTTGTGAATCTCCCTCTTTTTCTGCTACAAGTCTTCCTGTATCCTCTAGCCAAGATAGCAGATCAGGTTCATCTCTTAATGGCAGAACAGGAGCTGGATCATCTCTGTGGTAGCAAGTTAAAGCTGGGTTGACTTCAGAAATATCGTCTAATCTAAGTTTTAGTTTATTTGAGTCCATTAAAGATTATGTTCTATATATAAGATAATACATAATGATGCCCACGAAAAACTTTGTTTGATAAAGCAAATTTAAAATACTTTTTTATCTGGCTAATTTCATTGTTTTTGTCTGGATTATTTAAACTAGTTGGATACTTGAATCCAAATGTTTTAATAATTAATAACTTTCTTCTCCTGTTACTAGTTTTTGGTCCAGCTCTTTTAGTTACAATAATATTAGTTTTTAATAAGTTTTCAAATTCTTAATTACGTCAAAAATTTAAATTTATGGAGCAAATTTAGATGCAGCAGGTAAAAAAAGTTGTACTAGCTTATTCTGGCGGAGTAGATACAAGTGTTTGTATTCCATATTTAAAGAATGAATATGGAATTCCAGAAGTGGTTACTTTTGTAGCAGATCTTGGACAAGGCGAAGATTTAGAACTTATTAGGCAAAAAGCTTTAAATTCTGGTGCATCTCAATCCATAGTTGGCAATTTAGTGAATAGTTTTGTTGAGAAATACGCTTTTCCAGCAATTAGAGCAAATGCACTATATTTAGATAAATATCCTTTATCTACAGCTCTTGCAAGGCCTTTAATTGCTGAAAATCTTGTAAATATTGCTCGAGAAATTAATGCTGATGCAGTAGCGCATGGATGTACTGGTAAAGGGAATGATCAAGTTCGATTTGATTTAGCAATTAATGCTTTAGACCCTGATTTGAAAATAATTACTCCTGCAAGGGAATGGAATATGAGTAGGGAAGAAGCAATAGTTTATGGAGAAAAATTTGGTATTCCTGCACCAGTATCAAAAAAATCACCATATTCAATAGACGTTAACTTACTTGGTAGGAGTATTGAAGCAGGGATTTTAGAAGACCCAATGCAAGAAGCACCTGAAGATATATTTGCAATGACATCGTCAATTGATAATTCACCCGATTCATCTCAAGATATAGAAATTGTTTTTAAAAATGGGTTTCCAGTTGGAATTAATGATGAATTTTTAACTCCAGTAGAGATTATTCAAAAAGCTAATAATCTTTCAGGTGCGCATGGTTTTGGAAGAATAGATATGATTGAAGATCGGGTAGTAGGAATTAAAAGTAGAGAGATTTACGAAACACCTGGCCTCTTACTTTTAATCAAAGCTCACAAGGAATTAGAGAGCATTACATTAAACCCTGATGTTGTCGACTTTAAAGGAATAGTTGAAAAAAAATGGGGTCAATTAGTCTATCAAGGTTTTTGGTTTGGTCCTCTTAAAGATAGTTTAGATGCATTTATATCATCGACTCAAACTTCAGTTAATGGAAGAGTAAAGATTAGACTGCATAAGGGGAACGCAACAGTAATTGGGAGAATGTCGGAAAATAATTCACTTTACAGGGAAGATTTGGCAACTTACAGCAAAGATGACGTCTTTAATCATTCTTTAGCAGAAGGTTTTATTTATATGTGGGGTATGTCTAATAAAATATGGGCTGAGTTAAATTCAAAAACAAAAGATTAATATTTAGGATTCTCCATTTTCATTGGTTTCAGTATCATCTTTTCCAGAAGTTGAAGCATCTGTGCTTAATACTGGTTGTTTTTCCTTAGATTCAACTTTAGTTTCTGGATTTTCTTTGCCATTTGCTTGAGGTGAACTTTTAGTAGAAGGTCTTGGAGTTGGTAAAGGTCCTTCTTGTTTAACAGTCATATATCTTATAACATCTTCACTAATTCTCATCGCTTTTTCAATTTTGAAAATATGTTGTCCGTCTCCTTGATGACTTAGTTGGACGTAAATACCTTCTCTATGTTTTTTTATTTGATACGCTAATCTTCTTTTACCCCTCATTTGACTATCGAGGATGGTGCCGCCAAATTCTCCTAAAAGCTTATTGTATTTATCAATGTGGTTATTTACTTGATCTTCCGCTATATCTGGGCGGAGGATGTACATTGTTTCGTAATAAGATTGTTGATCGTTCATAGTTTCAGACAAGGTCTTTGGCTCATAAATTGATGTGATGAGCGTCTGTTCATCTTTAACCATACATCATGATGTGCAGTTCTTTGAAAATTAGCATCATCTATTTAAAAGATAATTTTTGAGTGCATCATTCATAATATGAAAAGGCACTTCTAAGCCATTTGTCCAAAATGATAATGATTTCAATCCCTGAGCAACAAGCATTTGTAAACCATCGATAGTCATACATCCTTTGTTTGCGCTAAATTTCAATAGATGAGTTGGAGCAGGATTGTAGATTAAATCATAAACAATTGTTTTTGAGTTAAGAGATCTCCAGAAAGACTCCCCATATGGCATTACATTTATTTCATAGTTAGTTGTTTTCATTCCTACTGGTGTTGTATTTACAACTAAATCTGCTTCTTCAATTAAATTTTGAGCTTGATTATCAACATTTAATAAACCCTGAAGTTTAATTTGATTCTCAAAATTTTTTATTAATTCATCTAGTGATGATTTGTTCCGCGAAACTACAGAAATTTTCGAAAGCTTTAAATTTATTAATCCTTGAATAACAGATCTTGCTGCACCCCCGGAGCCAAGAACGATCGATTGCTTTTTTGTTAGGTTTAATTTTTTTAACGGATAAATAAATCCCTCTACATCTGTATTAGTAGCGCTCCATTCTCTTTCAGAATTTAACTTTAGTGTATTAATTGCTTTCAGTTTGTTTGCAATAGGCGAAATTTCACTACAGAGGTTAAAAACTTTTTCTTTATGGGGAATTGTAATATTTAAACCTTTGCAATTAATTTTTTTCAAAGAATTCAGAACTAATTCTAGATCTTCATCTTTGCAAGGTATAGCAATATAAATTAAATCTAAGCCTAAATATTGAAGGGCAGCATTTTGCATAATCGGTGACAAAGAATGGCTTACTGGATTGCCGATTAATGCAATAAAAGATGTCTTACTTGAAATCATGTTTAGAAATTTTTTCTTAAAAGATAATGACCTGTTCGGGAACCACACCCCGTTATTGAGTAACAATAATGACGCTGATGACCGATTATGGAGAATAACAAGTACAAGAAATTACCCATGGGGAAGGTTGTAGGAATCGATTTAGGAACAACTAATAGTTGTGTCGCTGTAATGGAAGGTGGTAAACCTACTGTAATAGCAAATGCTGAGGGTTTCAGAACTACTCCATCAGTTGTTGCATATACTAAAAATCAAGATCAGCTTGTTGGGCAAATTGCAAAAAGACAAGCTGTTATGAATCCTGAAAATACCTTTTATTCTGCAAAACGTTTTGTTGGTAGAAGAGTCGATGAAGTTAATGAAGAATCTAAAGAAGTTAGTTATTCTGTTGAAAAATCTGGTTCTAGTGTCAAATTAAAATGTCCTATTTTGGATAAGCAGTTTTCTCCTGAAGAGGTAAGTTCTCAAGTTTTAAGAAAGTTAGCGGATGATGCGGGTAAATACCTTGGTGATAAAGTTACACAGGCTGTAATTACAGTTCCAGCTTATTTTAATGACTCCCAAAGACAGGCTACGAAAGATGCTGGAAAGATTGCAGGTTTAGAAGTTCTCAGAATTGTTAATGAGCCAACAGCTGCAGCTTTAGCATATGGTTTGGATAAAGAAAATGAAAAAATTCTAGTTTTTGATTTAGGGGGAGGAACATTCGATGTTTCAGTTATCGAAGCTGGTGATGGAGTAACTGAAGTTCTATCAACATCTGGAGATACACATTTAGGTGGTGATGATTTTGATAGATGCATCGTAGATCATTTAGCTAGTACTTTTAAATCAAATGAGGGCATTGATCTCAGACAAGATAAGCAAGCTTTGCAAAGACTTACTGAAGCTGCAGAAAAAGCAAAAATAGAGCTCTCAAATGCTACTCAAAGTGAAATAAATTTACCTTTTATAACAGCGACGCCAGAAGGGCCAAAACATTTAGATTTAAACCTTACTAGGGCAAAGTTTGAGGAATTAGCAGCTTCTTTAATCGATAGGTGCAAGACCCCAGTTGAGAGAGCAATAAGTGATGCAAAAATTTCTACCAGTGAAATCGATGAAGTTGTAATGGTGGGAGGTTCATCTAGAATCCCTGCTGTTTTAGATTTGGTTAAAAAAATAATTGGCAAAGAACCAAATCAAACTGTTAATCCTGATGAAGTAGTAGCTGTTGGAGCTGCAATTCAGGGAGGAGTTTTAGCAGGTGAGGTTAAAGATATATTGTTGCTTGACGTTACTCCACTTTCTCTAGGTGTAGAGACTTTAGGGGGAGTAATGACAAAAATGATAAATCGAAATACTACAGTACCTACGAAGAAGTCTGAAACATATTCAACTGCCGTTGATGGTCAAACAAATGTTGAAATTCACGTTTTACAGGGTGAAAGAGAAATGGCTTCTGATAACAAAAGCTTAGGAACTTTCAGATTGGATGGTATACCTTCAGCACCAAGAGGCGTGCCGCAAATTGAAGTTACATTCGATATCGATGCAAATGGAATTCTTAGTGTTACTGCAAAAGATAAAGGAAGCGGAAAAGAACAAAGTATTTCTATCACTGGTGCTTCTACTCTATCTGATAATGAAGTAGAAAAAATGGTAAAAGATGCTGAATCAAATGCATCTGCAGATAAAGAAAAAAGAGAGAAAATTGATTTAAAAAATCAAGCTGAAACACTTGTCTACCAGACAGAAAAGCAACTTGGTGAGTTAGGAGACAAAATTGATGCTGCAGCAAAGTCTAAAGTTGAAGAAAAAAGTAATTCTTTAAAAGAAGCAACTTCAAAAGAAGATTATGAATCAATGAAAAAACTTCTTGAAGAACTCCAGCAAGAACTTTATGCAGTTGGTTCATCTGTTTATCAGCAACCAGGCAATCAGCCACCATCACCTGGCGCAGCAGGCGGTCCTGATCAGAGTGATTCAAATGAAAAGGGTGGAGATGATGTAATCGATGCAGACTTCACTGAAACAAAAGATTAGTAAAGGTAATTTTTAATTTCATTAGCAACCCATTTAGAACAAGCGGGAGCCAGTAAAAACCCATTTTTATAAAAACCTGTACATATAATTAGTCCATCTTCAAGATTTTTCATTATTGGTGAAGCCTCACCATCTGGTCTTGACCTGATTCCGTACCATTTTTTAGAAATTTTTCCTTTCTCCAGCCAATTTGGTTTTTTATCGAGAAAATTTGTGAGTTTTTCGAATGTATTTTTTTCTGGCTTAGTACTATATTCGTCAGTTGATCCAATAATCAGCTTATTTTTTGATTTTGTAATTATATTTTTACCATTTATATTGAATTGTTTTGGGAGCGATAACAAATCAACTTCTGCATCATTAATCTCAATTTCCATAGCTTGACCTAAAACAGGCTTTAATTTGATGTTGTGAGATCGGCTATCTATTAAATCAATCGCTTTTAGTGAATTACACAAAATAACTATGTCAGATTTTATATTTTCATTGTTCCTTGTTATAGAAATCCATTGATTGTTTGATTTTCTTATTTTTATTATTTCTCCTTGTAAATAATTTACTTTTTTATGTTTTAGATATTTATCTAATGTTTGAAGTAATGATAAAGCATTTATTCTTCCATCTTTGCAGGAGATCATTCCTTTTATATTTTTTGTTTGGAAGGCTTTATTTATATTCTTGATTAATATTGAGTCTCTTTCTAAAATTAGTAACGTTGGATCATTATTTTCATAAACAAATTTCTCTAATTTTTTAAACTTTTCATCATTAGTAGTTAGTTGTATTAATGGTTTTTCGATATTTAATTCATAATTAAATTTTTGTAGGAACGTAATCCATTGTGGCCATAATTCAATGCTTTGTTTCCTGAGATCCCAGCTTCTACCCCTTCTTTTTTGATACATATTACCCATTAGCAAGCCTAAAGCTGCATTGCTACTATTTTGATGTTGAGTTGGATCTATTATTGTTACCTGGAAACCTAATTCTGATAATTCTAAGGCGTTAAATTTTCCAATAATCCCTGATCCAATAATAACTATGTTTGCTTTTTGAAAATTTTCTTTTAAGCTTTTCATTGATATATTAGATATACTTGCTTATTTGACTTAATAGTTAAAGATTTTTTGGAACATCCTTCAATTATATTCAAAATTGTTTGTCCCGATCGTCCTGGCCTTGTAAGTTTACTTACAAGTTGGATTTCAAATTATGGTGGCAACATAAAACATTCTGATCATCATACAGATCAAGATGCAGGTTTGTTTCTTAGTCGAATTGAATGGAATAGTAATAATGAATCTTTTAATAGGGATGAAATTTATAAAGAATTTGAAAAAATTGCAGATGAAGTAAATGGAAAATTTAACGTAAATTATTCTGATGAAATCCCAAATGTTGCTATTTTCGTGAGTAAACAAAATCATTGTTTGATTGATTTACTTTGGCGAGTAAGAAATGGAGAACTCAAAATGAAAGTTCCTTTAATAATTTCAAATCATTCTCATCTTGAAAATATTGCAAATGACTTTAATGCAAAATTTGTCCATATTGATACCTTTAAAACTGATAAAACTATTGTTGAAGATCAATTTTTAAATTTATTAAAAAAATATGACATTGATCTTGTTGTATTAGCCAAATATATGCAAATTTTGAGTGACTCTTTTTTAAAAAAGTTTTCTTCAATAATAAATATTCATCATTCTTTCTTACCTGCATTTAAGGGCGGGCAACCATATCATAGAGCATGGAAGAGAGGTGTTAAATTAATCGGTGCTACTGCTCACTATGTTACTGAAGATCTTGATGAAGGCCCGATAATAGAGCAATGTACAGTTAATGTAAGTCATAGGGATGAAGTTGATGATTTGATTAGAAAAGGAAGAGATATTGAGAGAATAGCTTTAGCAAGAGCAGTTAGATTACATCTAAATCATCAAGTATTTGTCTATAACAGCAAAACTGCTGTTTTTGACTGAAGATAGTTTCTTAGTCTTCTAATTCTATTTGTATTTGTCTTTCATAAATTGATTCTTCATTAAAAGCTCTTGCTACCAAGAAACTGGCAATGCAGCTGATTAACACAGGTTTCATTATTAATAAATTTTTTGTTAAAGCAAAAGCTAAAAACATTGCTGTTATTGGCGTTCGCGAACATCCTGCTACGAAAGCTCCCATTCCCGCAAAAATGTATGTACTTGGTGCATGTCCTGTAGCAATTTCCACCCAGCTCCCCATTATTAGTCCGATTGACCCTCCTAAAGTAAGCATTGGATAGAATAATCCTCCAGGAGCTCCGGATGCTGCAGCTAAACCTGTCGTGATAAATAGTACTAAAAAAGCTAATAAAGCAATTCCAATACTTGTATTTTGTTCAGCTATTATTTTCTGTAATTCATCTAAATTATGAAATGTACTGGGTAAAACAGAGTAGATACTTCCTAAAATAAGTCCACAGATACTCATTTTTAAAACAAATTTATTTTTATACCACTTTTTCCCAAGATTTTGCATTAATAAAACATATCTGCTGTACAATTCTGCAAATATCCCAATAATTATTCCTAGTAAAACTAAGTAAATAAAATCTACAGGTAAGAAAAAAACTGATGGGTCATATTCTTTTTGAATCAAAAATCCGAGGTTAAAATCAAAGCCTCCTGCTTTAGGATCTAAACCCAAGGCTTGAATAATATCAGCAGATGAATCTGCAATAAAAGTTGTAATTAATACTAATAATAAAATTACTGGTCTAGCAGAGTTTAATAACTCCTCTATAGCATAGATAAACCCTCCTAATGGAGCGCTAAATACTGCAGCTATTCCAGCACCACCACCTGCTGCTACTATTACTCTTCTGAAAGCTGTAGGAGCTTTGAGCCACTTTGCCATTTGCCAAGCTACAGATCCTCCCATTTGAACTGATGGACCTTCTGGACCCAAAGGGAATCCACTACCAATCGCAATAATTCCTGATATGAGCTTTACTAATCCAACTTTTAAATTCATTGGAACTTTTTTATGTCTTAAGAAACCCATGATTTGACTCACACCTGAACCTTTTGCAGCAGGTGCTATATTTTTGATCAAATATCCTGCAATAGCTCCTCCTAAAGCTCCAAAAATAGGTAAGACCGCAATAGATGGGAATTGGTCTAATAATGCTAATCTCCAATTATTAATAAAATAGATTCCAGTTTTAAAAGATATGCTTGTAATTGAAGCCCCTAGACCTGTTAATAAGAGCGAAAATGCAACGACTAGAGATCTTTGTTTTAATAATTTTTTGATGCTACGAGAAGAATTATTACTTGTTTTTTGAATATTATCTTTTATAAAGTTTGGCATGGTCCATGATTACTTTGTCAAGCTGAAATCGTGTATTTCATCAAATTGAAGATAGCGATAAAGTTCATCTGAATATGGATTAATTTTATTTTTAGTAATATCCTGATATTCTTCTATTTCAGGTATTTTTCCAAGTAGTGCACAAACTGCTGCCAATTCTGCACTCCCTAAAAATACTTGCGCATTCTTGCCAAGTCTATTGTCAAAATTTCTTGTACTGGTAGAAAATACTACAGAACCTTCATCAACTCTAGCTTGATTTCCCATACATAAAGAACAGCCTGGCAACTCTAATCTTGCACCACAATCTTCAAATATTTTATAGTAGCCTTCAGCTTTTAGAGTTTCTTCATCCATCTTTGTTGGTGGACAAATCCATAATTTAGCTTTTAAATTTTGTACTCCTTCAAGAACTTTTGCAGCTGCCCTGTAATGACCAATATTTGTCATGCAAGAACCTATAAAAACCTCGTCAATATTTGTATTTGCAACATCAGTGATTTCTTTTACATTATCTGGATCATTAGGGCAAGCAACTATAGGTTGTGTTACTTTTGCTAAATCAATTTCAATGATTTCTTCATATTGAGCGTTTGAATCTGGTTGAATTAATGATGGTTTTTTTAACCAATTTTTCATATCATTTATTCTTCTTGAAATCGATTTTGAATCTTCATAATTGCTCTCGATCATTTTTTCTAGCAGGCAAATATTGCTTTTTAAATATTCTTGAACAGTTTCTTGGGATAAAAGTATTGTGCTACCTGCGCATGAGCGTTCTGCAGTAGCATCAGTAAGTTCAAAAGCTTGTTCAAGTTTTAGGTTTGGTAATCCTTCAATTTCCATAATTTTCCCGTTGAATATATTTTTCTTATTTTCTTTCTCAACAGTTAATAGTCCTTTTTTAATTGCGAAGAGAGGGATTGCATTAACTAAATCTCTAAGAGTAATTCCTGGTAATAATTCTCCCTTAAATTTAATCAGCACAGATTCCGGCATATTTAATGGCATTGATCCTATTGCAGCGGCAAATGCAACAATGCCTGAGCCTCCAGGAAATGAAATACCAAGAGGAAATCTTGTATGACTATCTCCTCCTGTGCCAACAGTGTCAGGAAGAAGCATTCTGTTTAGCCAGCTATGAATGATGCCATCTCCAGGCTTAAGAGCTACTCCACCTCTTTGAGATATAAAATCAGGTAATTCTTTATGGGTAAGTAGATCTACTGGTTTAGGATATGCAGCTGTATGACAAAAACTTTGCATCACTAAATCTGCAGTAAATCCTAAACAAGCTAGTTCTTTTAATTCATCTCTAGTCATTGGCCCAGTAGTATCTTGACTACCAACTGTGGTCATAATTGGCTCACAGGTCATTCCTGGCCTAACTCCATCTAAACCGCATGCTTTGCCTACTATTTTTTGAGCTTGAGTAAATCCGGCACTACTTTCGGTTGGATTTTGTGGTCTAGTAAATACTTCACTTGGTTGATAATCTAATTTGTTTCTAATTTTGTCCGTAAGAGATCTTCCAATCATAAGATTAATTCTTCCGCCAGCTTGAATTTCATCAGTAAGAGTTGATGGATACAACTCGAATTTGCTTATTAATTCTTCAGTATTTGAATCTTTTTCAATTTTTTTAATAATGCCTTTATAGGGATATATTTTAATAACATCTCCTGTTTTCATTTGAGATACGTCAGCTTCTATAGGTAAAGCTCCTGAATCTTGTGCAGTATTGAAGAAAATTGGGGCTATTTTGCTACCAATTATTATTCCACCTGTTTTTTTGTTGGGAACAAAAGCGATATCTTCTCCTATATGCCAAATGAGTGAATTAATAGCAGATTTTCTAGAACTCCCTGTTCCAACAACATCTCCAACATAAGCTATTGGTAAATTTTGTTTTTTTAAATTATCAAGAATCATTAGTCCATCAGGTTTTTTAAATTCCAACATAGCTAATGCATGCATTGGAATATCCGGGCGTGTTGTTGCATGTACAGCTGGAGATAAGTCGTCTGTGTTTGTCTCCCCGTCAACTTTAAATACTAAACAAGTAATCTCTTTCTCCAGAAATTTTTTATTTATGAACCATTCTGCATTTGCCCAACTATTTACAACTTCTTTTGCATAAATATTATTTTGAGATAATTCATAAATTTCATTTGCCGAGTCGTAAACAAGAATAATATTTTTTAAAACTTCTGCAGCTTTTTTTGCGAGTAAACTATTTTCTCCTTTAAGTATTTCAACCAAAGAATTTACATTGTATCCGCCTATCATTGTCCCTAGTATTTCAATTGCTTTTTCGGGATTAATTGATTTGCAATATTTTTCGGAATTAACAATAGCCGTAAGCCAGCTTGCTTTTACGTAAGCAGCCTCATCAACTCCTGGGGGTACTCTATTTATTAGTAAATCAAGTAAATAAGATGAATCGTAAGTACTATCTTGTTCTAATAATTTTGTAATACAATTTGTTTGTTCAGCATTTAAAGGTAAAGGAGGTATACCTTTGGCAGCTCTTTCAGCTACATGATCTGCATAATCTTTTAGCAATGTTTCCAAATTCTTCATTAGTAAGGTTTAATGCCTAATCTATTGTTATTTTTAATATTGAAAAGGAGAGTATTCATAAATGCTTTTTTAAATATTCAAACTTCTTAATTAATCAATGACGACATCATCAAATAATTCAGCTTTAGAAAAGACATCAGATTTACATGTTCTCGAAACACGTCCATTAATACCTCCAAGCAGATTACATAATGATATACCTTTAGATCACGACTCTGCTAATACAGTATCTAAAACAAGAAGATCGATACAAAATATTTTGCATCATAATGATCAGAAGCTTTTAGTCATTGTGGGCCCATGTTCAATTCATGATCTTGAGGCGGCAAAGGAATATTCAAAATATATTCAAAAATTCCGAGAAATGTATAAAGATAAATTAGAAATAATTATGAGAGTATATTTTGAAAAACCAAGAACAACTATTGGTTGGAAGGGATTGATAAATGATCCTCATCTAGATGATTCTTATGATATTAATACTGGTTTAAGAAGGGCAAGAAGTTTGCTTTCATATTTAGCAACCCGTGGCATACCTTCTGCTACAGAATTACTAGATCCAATTGTTCCTCAATACATTGCCGATTTAATAAGTTGGACAGCCATAGGTGCGCGGACTACAGAAAGTCAAACTCACAGAGAAATGGCATCAGGATTATCAATGCCTATAGGCTTTAAAAATGGAACTGATGGTTTTTTTACTACTGCAATTAATGCAATGCAGTCAGCTTCAAAATCCCATCACTTCTTAGGTGTAAATGAAAATGGAATGGCTTCTATAATTAATACTACAGGAAATCCAGATGGACATATAGTTTTAAGGGGCGGTTCAAAAGGCCCAAATTTCGAAAGTGATCATGTACAAAGAATTTCAGCAGAATTGAGGCAGTGTAATCTTCCCCATAAAGTGATGATTGATTGTAGTCATGGAAATTCCAATAAAGATTTCCGAAAACAGTCGGAAGTACTAAAAAATGTAGCTTCTCAAATTAGTAATGGTGAAAAAAATATTTTAGGAGTTATGATTGAAAGTCATTTGAAGGAAGGAAAGCAAAAACTTTTAAAAAAAGAAGATCTCCAGTTTGGCAGAAGCATCACAGATGCATGTATAGATATAGAAACAACAAAAGAATTAATCGCTATTTTATACGATTCACTTAGCTAGTTATTAAAAAATTAAAAAATAATGATGAAGAGATTGGAACAATGAAATTATCTATTCCTAGAACACTAAATTGTTCGAGCAAAGTCGCAATAAAAGCTATCGTAAAATAATTTAAATTCAGACTATTTTGTTGAGAGTATCCTATTGAGCAAACTACCATCAAACTTGTTAAAAACATTGTTATGGTTCCATATAAAGATTTTTTTTGTTGAAAAAAAATCCAACTCTTTGAGTTAAAGCTTTTTCCTATTAATCCAGCTAATCCATCACCAAATGTCATTATGAAAAATCCACTAATTAGTGCATATGGATCTTTATCCCAGAAAAGATAAATCAAAATAAATAAACTTAGACAATAAAATAATGTCCCATAACTTTTTCTCTCAACATCCTCAATTGTTGGAAATAATTTATAGTTGTAATTGATGAAAACCATTAATGAAACAATTCCTGTAAAAATTAGAGCAGAGTTTTGATTAATTTTTAAAAATTGAGCAATTGGTACTAAAGGTCCTATTCCAATATGTATTATTTTTCTGACGATTTCTCTGCTATCTTCATTATATTTTTTAAAAACTATTGATATTAAAAAAATTGAAAATAAATAAAATAAAATTACAGTAAATTTTATCAATTTGGTTAAGCTGCTTTTTGATGAGTTGTCATTACTCGAAGCTTTAATATTGCTTTAGCTTCTAGTTGCCTTACTCTTTCTCGTGAAACATTAATTTGTCTTCCTATTTCTGCGAGTGTTAATGGTTCTTCACCATCTAGCCCAAATCTGAGCTTCATGATTTTTTGCTCTCGCTCATTTAATTGAGAAAGCCAAGTTCCTAAATGCTCTTTTTGAATAGTTCTATCCATACCCTCCATCGGCTCTTCACAGTTTGGATCAGGTATGAGTTCACCAAGAGTACTTCTGTCTTCTTCCCCTCTTGCATGTGCATCTAGGGAGGCGCAAGGAGCACTTTGAGAAATTAAATCTTCTAAATCTTTTTGATCAATTCCCATCTCAGTTGCCATTTCTAATCTTGTAGGTTGTCTGCCAAATTTATGTGACAATTCTCTAGAGACTCTCCTCATTTTGGACAGTTTTTCACTTATGTGAATAGGCAAACGGATGGTTCTAGCACTGTTATCAATTGCCCTCGTCATTCCTTGCCTAATCCACCAGTAAGCATAAGTTGAGAATTTATATCCCATAGCAGGATCAAATTTATCTACAGCTCTTTCAAGGCCTATAGCCCCTTCTTGGACAAGATCTAATAATTCAAGCCCTTGGTTTTGGTATTTTTTTGCAACCGAGACAACGAGCCTTAGATTAGCTGCCATCATTCTATTTCTTGCTCTTTTGCCAATCTTAATTTGATAAAGATTTCGTTCGGTTCTATCAGTTTCAGGAATTTGTAGCAACTTTTTCATGTTCTGAACATGATGAGCTAACTCTATTTCCTCTGCTGGAGTCAAAAGAGGTACTCTTCCAATGCTACTTAAGTAATAGCCAATAGAATCTGAAGCAAGTCTGCCAGATTTTTTTTGGCTTTGTTTTGTCGTAAGACTGGATTTCGATTTGCGAGACTTGCCCGCAGTGTTTGGTAATCTTGGCTCATCAAAATTATTATCTGAAGAGCTTTTCGCAGATTCCAGAGGGATCCCCATCACCCTGGCCTCCTAAATAATGGATTTTTTAAAAAGCTAGCACTGAAATTGAAATAAAAACTACTTTTACGTTGAAATTTTAAAGACAAAAATTTTTTTTTTAAAGCTTATTTCTTGAAATCCATTGATATGAGCTGATTTTATAAAAAATAAAAAAAAATTAAAATATTAAGTATTTTTTTAAATGTTGTAAAAATCAATATTAATTTTATTTTTCTATGAGGTCAATTTGCGAACGATTATGCGATGAATCTAATTCATATTTCGAATATGAACCATCATCTTTCATTATCCAAGAAAAGTAATTATCTTTAATGTAAGTTTGCAAAAGCGTGTATATTTTAGATTTCAATTCATAATCCTCTATAGGAGTAACAGCTTCTATTCTTCTATCAAGATTTCTTCTCATCCAATCTGCACTGCCTATAAAAACCTCATTATCCCCGTTATTACAAAACCAAAAAATTCTTGAGTGTTC
>QCSV01000007.1 GCA_003211415.1 Prochlorococcus sp. AG-670-M15
TAATAAACTTATTTCCTAAAGAAGACCAACAGGATCAGCTGCAACATCATCTGAAATTTTATTACCATCATTTGGGGGTTTATCTTTTAGAACAATTCTCAAGAGAACAGGTGCAAGAAATGTCGTTCCAATAACCATTAATAAAATTGCTGCTTCAAGAGAGGGAGTTAACAACTTAGCACTTGTTCCTAGTCCAAGGAAAATTAAACCAACCTCTCCTCTGGGCATCATACCTAAACCTACAACTAGTCTATTTGTAGGTTTATCACTTGAAAATACCCATCCAGCTGCAATTTTACCAATAATTGCTACAACTAATAAAAATCCAGCAACTACAAGAGCTGACCTACTTGTTGGATCAAGTGGATTTATAACTGATAGATCCATTCCAGCTCCAACTAATACGAAAAAAATAGTTGCGAATAGGGATACTAAAGGTAAAACCGATTGTTGAATTGCGTGATTATTTTTAGAACTACTAAGAATTAATCCAGCTGCAAAAGCACCTAAAGCTGCTTCCAATCCAATGGCTGTTGCGACAAAACAACACAAAACAAGTATCACAAAAGAAGCTACCACTACTGCTCCAGGTGCCTTTAATCTATCTAATAACCAATCAAAACCTGGAGCAGCTGTTCGACTTAATGCGATAGCTGCAATAACAAATACTACAGCCGCTGCAACTAATTTAACGATAGGAGCAATTTCTAAAGAACCTCCGGCGGCAAGGGCTACTACAACTGCAAGAATAACAATACCCAAAATATCATCTAAAACAGCCGCTCCAATAACAATCTGTCCTTCTCTAGTTTTTAAATATCCTAACTCACCAAAAACACTTGCAGTAATTCCTATACTTGTAGCTGTCATAGATGCTCCTGCAAAAACTGCTGGAATTAGATCTACTTGGAAAATAAACATTAGTCCAAAAGTTCCAAAGGCAAACGGTAAAATTACACCAGCCATAGCAACAGTGAAAGCCTGAGCCCCAACAGCTACTAATTCCTCTAACTCACTTTCTAATCCTGTTAAAAATAAAAGAGCATATAACCCGAGAGTTGCTACTGCTTGTAGGGATGGAAAACTTTCGAAATAAACATCAGGTACAGCTTCTGGGGGGATTGACGCTAATGAGCTAATAACATTCACAAGTCCTTCATTTAATTCGGTTCCAGCTGAGGGTGGTATTAACAAATGGAATCCTGATGCCCCTATTAAAACCCCTGCAAGAAGTTCACCTACTATCGTTGGCAAACTCAGTCTTACTAGGATTTCTGCTAATGCTCTTGCAGCTAAAAATATCAATAGAAACCTTATAACTCCTATCAACGTTTCTGCAACTTCTAAATCATGTGCACTTAATTCAGCAAGTAAGGAATACATTTAAAATTAGAGAAAAAATAAACTACCTAACTGGAAGATAGTTTATGGAGGGCCCACTTTAAGAAATATGTAAGAAAAAAGCAAAAATACTCAACAAGTGTGGATCTGAAGTTACAACAAAGAAATTTCCTTAAAAATGGCTATCGTCTGTTATATGTCCAATCCAATGAATACCAACGAACCCTTCGATCTACGTTTGCCTACCCCAGGCTGCTACCTAGATCCTGAGAAAGCTGGCATGGATTCTGATGCTGTTTTCCAAGGAATGACAGCCCATCTATTTTATACTCTTGGAAAGTTAGCTACTTCTGCAAGTCCCCACGACTTGTACATGGCTTTAAGTTATGCTGTGAAAGATAGGCTAATGACAAGATATTTAGCTAGCCAAGAAGTTATAAGAAAAAAACCCCAAAAAACAGTTGCTTACCTTTCAGCAGAATTTTTAATAGGCCCTCAATTAAGCAATAATCTTCTCAATCTTGGAATAACTCAAGAGGCAGAAGATGCTTTAAAAAGATTTGGCATTGAATCATTGTCAACAATTCTAGAAGTTGAAGAGGAACCTGGATTAGGTAATGGTGGACTTGGCAGACTTGCAGCATGTTATATGGAATCATTAGCATCTCTACAAGTTCCAGCTGTTGGTTATGGTATACGATATGAATTTGGCATATTCAATCAGTTAATAAGGGATGGTTGGCAAGTTGAAGTAACTGACAAATGGTTAAAAGGTGGATGGCCATGGGAACTTCCACAACCGGACGAATCATGTTTCGTAGGTTTTGGAGGGAGAACTGAAAGTTATAGAGATGATAAAGGGAACTACAGATCAAGATGGATTCCTTCAGAGCATGCAATTGGAGTACCGCATGATGTTCCAGTTTTAGGATACAGAGTAAATACATGTGACAGATTAAGATTATGGAGAGCTGATGCAACAGAAAGTTTTGACTTTTATGCATTCAATATTGGTGATTATTATGGTGCAGTCGAAGAAAAAGTTGCATCTGAAACTCTTTCAAAAGTTCTATATCCAAATGATGGAACTGACGAAGGTAGAAGATTAAGACTTAAACAACAACACTTTTTTGTAAGTTGCTCTCTTCAGGATATGTTGAGAAGCCTTGAAAAAAGATCAATATCAATAACAGAATTCCCTAAGCATTGGACAGTCCAATTAAATGATACCCATCCTGCTATTGCAGTTGCAGAATTAATGAGACTTCTTATTGACCAATATCGAATAGGTTGGGATAAAGCTTGGAACATAACAACCTCTTCAGTTGCTTATACCAACCACACATTACTACCAGAAGCTTTAGAAAAATGGGATTTAGGTTTATTTAATGATCTTCTTCCTCGTCATCTAGAAATTATTTATGAAATTAATTGGAGATTTCTGCAACAATTAAGACTACGTTATCCTGGTGATGACAAGATCCTTCAAAAACTCTCAATAATTGATGAAGAAGGATCCAAATCAGTTCGGATGGCTCATTTAGCTACAATTGGAGCACATCATATAAATGGTGTTGCAGCTCTCCACTCAGATCTTATAAAAAGACAACTTCTGCCTGAATTCGCAGCTCTTTGGCCTGAAAAATTTACAAATGTAACTAATGGAGTTACTCCAAGGAGATGGGTTGCCCTATCAAATCCATCACTATCGAACCTTTTAGAAGAAGAAGTTGGTCCAGACTGGATAACAAATATGGAACTTCTTAAGAAGTTAGAAGAAAAAAAAGATAACAATAATTTTTTGCAAAAATTTGAGGAGACTAAACTAAATGGTAAAAGAAAATTATCTAACTTTATCCATTCAAAAACTGGAATACTAGTTGATCCATCAAGTTTATTTGATGTTCAAGTAAAAAGAATTCATCAATATAAAAGGCAACATTTAAACGCCCTACAAATTATTGCCCAATATTTAAGAATCAAAAATGGTACAAACAAGTATGAAGTCCCAAGAACAATAATATTCGGTGGTAAAGCTGCACCAGGTTACTTTATGGCAAAGCTGATGATTAGATTCATTAATGGAATTGCTGATGTAGTTAATTCTGATCCAGATATGGATGGTTTATTAAGAGTTGTTTTTCTACCAGACTATAACGTTAAACTTGGTGAAATAGTTTATCCTGCAACGGATCTTTCAGAACAAATTTCAACTGCTGGAAAAGAAGCATCTGGAACTGGAAACATGAAGTTTGCCATGAATGGAGCCTTAACGATTGGGACCTTAGATGGAGCAAACGTAGAATTAAGAGATCTTGTGAAAAAAGAGAATTTCTTTCTTTTTGGTAAAACTGAAAGCGAAATCATGGACTTAAAAAATAATAACTACTCTCCCAAAACTTTTATTGATCAATGTCCAGAACTCAAAGAGGTTATACGCCTAATTGAAATTGGCCACTTTAGCAATGGAGACAAAGAATTATTTAAACCCTTATTAAATAGCCTTACAGGACATGACCCATTTTTTGTTATGGCTGACTTTGAAGATTACTTAAATAAACAGGATGTGGTCAGTGAATGCTGGAATAATAAAAAATCTTGGAATAAAATGGCATTATTAAATACTGCTAGATCAGGATACTTTTCTTCAGATAGATCTATTAGAGAGTACTGTGAATCTATTTGGAAGGTATCTCCAATGCCTGTAGAAATTACTTGCGACGTAGAAGAAGTAACTAATTAATATTTTTCTTATCTGGTGAATCTGGGGTTTGATGAAATAATCTATTCAAAATTAATCTATCCATATTTAATGGATCTGGGGCTAATTCATTTGCAATTTCTTTAAATTTTGATTCGATATTGTTTGAAATTTTTATATCAAATATTCTTTCCATTAATGCTTCAATTGAATATAAATAGGCATTTACACTTTCCAGTTCATCTAAAGCTTCAGTAATTTCAGTATCAGAAATATGATTTTCTTTTAAACTGGTATCTTCATTTGATTCTATTTCAGATAATTCTCTTTGCAAATCATCAGTAACCTTAGTACAAAGAGTTCTGAACGATTGAATAGATGCCCAATTCAATTCTTGTTGCTGCTTAAAAGTAGGAAATTCTCTAATTAGACGATCATGCTCTTTATAAAATCTCTGACAATCAGAGCATTGACATGGTTTCTCAGTCAAAAGAAAAAATAATTCTTTCTATATCATCTCACTATTTGGGCAAAATTGAAGGGCCATCCAATAATTCGTCATTTTCATCGAGTGAATCCGGACTATCTGGCAAAGGTATCTCAATACTAGTAACCAAATTAATAACATCTCTTAGTCTCATAGAATCAGCAAACCATCCCATTGCTTGCTCGGCATCGCCTCTTTTTTCTGCATCATTTGCTTGATCTTCATGAGCTTCAGCCAAAAGAGCAAGCCAGCAAAGGCATCTTGCTTGAACTATTGAAAGATCTAAATCATTAGGTTGAGATTTAGAAATGCGTTCATGCTCTTGTTGAATTAAGAGCTTTAAACGCATATCATGCAACTTAGCCATAAAAGATTTACTACTAATTATACGCTAGCTAGAGAGTAGCAAGTTTGCACACATACTACATATAGTTTTTTACTTTTACGGGACTGGCGGGAGTCGAACCCACGACCTACGGTTTAGGAAACCGTTGCTCTATCCTGCTGAGCTACAGCCCCAATAGATGATTTTTGGAGTATTAAGCATTATGCTAAATGAAAGCAGGAGAGGCATTCGCAAGAAAGTTTTATTTTGGAAACAAAATAAAACTTTCTTGAGGAAAGTCCGGGCTCCCACATGGTCAGGCTTGCTGGGTAATTCCCAGTGCGGGTAACCGTGAGGATAGTGCCACAGAAACATACCGCCTAATACTTTATGTATGGCAAGGGTGCAAGGGTGTGGTAAGAGCGCACCAGCAACATTGAGAAGTGTTGGCTAGGTAAACCCCGGCTGGGAGCAAGGCTTAGTAGATTTATGACCATTAAACAATCTACTTTTAAGCGCCGCTTGAGACTGTGAAGTAATTCCAGTCCTAGATAGATGATTGCCCATCTTATTAATTAAGATGAACAGAACCCGGCTTATGACCTGCTTTCTAATTGTTGCGATTATTCAAATCAGATGACAAATATAATTAACGCGAAGAGGATTAATCAAATAACTACTTTTTTAAAGTCTTTAAATATTAAATCAAAAAGATTTTCCGAAATAATTAGAACTCAAAATATTTCAATTATTCAAGATTTTAATCAAGCATTTATCCACTCCTCCGAGGACAAAATATTAAATTATGAAAAACTAGAATTTTTCGGAGATGCAGTCCTCAGATTAGCGGCTTCTAATTTTATTGAAAAAAAATATCCTCAAATGAGTGTAGGAGAAAGATCAGAGCTAAGAGCACAAATTGTAAGTGATGAGTGGTTAACTAATTTAGGGAAAAAAATTAATATAGAAAAATTAATAATTAAGGGACCTAAAGCTCTTGGTGATGAAAATTCAAAAAATACAATTATTGGTGAAACTACAGAAGCTTTAATCGGTGCTATTTACAAGTGCTTTAATTCTATTCAAGAAGTAAATCTTTGGTTAGATGATATTTGGGAGGAAGATTCAGAAATATTTTTAAAAGCTCCATATAAATTTAAATCAAAAACAGTATTGCAAGAGTGGTGTCAAAGTAAAGGTTTTGATTTGCCAGTTTATAAATTAATTGAAGTCTCAAAGAAAAATGGCGACCCTAAAAGATTTTCTTGCGATATATTTATCGAAGGATTAAAAGAATCATCTTCATTCGGCAAGTCCCATAAACAAGCAGAAACAAATGCAGCAAGAGTTTTGATAGAAAAATTAATTACTATGGGTAAAATCTAATTTTTATACTATTTCTAAATTAGTTAACTGAAAAGTTATGAGTTTATCCCAATTACCTCCTTCAAACAGAACCGCTGCTCTTTTTTTTGTAACTCTTTGTACAAACCCTTTATATCCTCTATAGATAGAATTGGAGTCTTTTACAACAACAAAAGATCCAGGAAGTATGGGTTTAGTAGATAATTCCATAAAACACTTTTTCTAATACAATATATGATAAATAAAAATGAATGGTTGACTGTTGGATTGATAACATCATGTCATGGAATCAATGGACAGGTGAAGGTTAAATCTCTAAGCGATTTTGAAGAAAGATTCTTAAAACCGGGAATTAGATGGTTGCAAAAAGAAAATGAACCTCCTTCAAAAATAGAACTTATATCTGGTTTCAAACAGCCTGGTAAAGAAATCTTCATAGTTAAGTTACAAGGAATAAATACAAGAAATCATGCAGAGCAACTGAAAAAATTTAAAATTCTTGTAAAAACCGATACACTGCCCAAATTAAAAAATGAAGAATTTCACTTGTTAGAACTTATAAATCTCGATGTCAAGACTTTTGAAAATGATGAATTAAAAACAATTGGGAAAGTTATCAATTTAGAAAATGAGAAAAATAATTTACTTGTTATTGAACTATTTAAAAATCAAAAAAAAGTTCTCATACCATTTGTTAAAGAAATAGTCCCATTATTAGATATAAAAAATAATTTTCTAATCATCAATCCTCCAAATGGACTTCTAGAGCTATAAATAAAAAATGTAAAAATTTAAAGTAGACTCATCATTCCACAGTCACACTCTTAGCTAAATTTCTTGGTTGATCTACGTCAAGTCCCCTATGAGACGCTATATGGTAACTCAATAATTGTAAAGGCAAGATATTAAGTAAAGGTGAAATCCATTCATTAGAGGAAGGAACTTTCATTAAATAATCAAAGATTTCAGTTCCATTACATTCAGGAGCAATCCCAATCAAATATGAATCTCTAGCTTTTGCTTCTTGAGCATTACTGATAACTTTATCAAAAACCTCACCAGGGGAGGCAATTGAAATTACAGGCACTTTTTTATCTAATAAAGCTATTGGACCATGTTTCATTTCACCAGCAGGATATCCAGCTGCATGTATATAACTAATTTCTTTAAGTTTTAACGCGCCTTCAAGAGCAATTGGATAATTTATTCCTCTTCCTAAAAAAATAACATCTTTAATATTAAAAAAGTCATGTGCTAGCTTTTCTGAAGATTTATTATGTTTGTCTAGGAGATCTTCCAGTAATGGCGGAAGTTTTATGAGTGCGTTTATTAATTTACCTATTTCATCAGGACTTTGATTGCCTTTAATTTGAGCAAATTTTATGGCTAATCCATAAAAAGAAAGTAATTGAGCTAAAAAAGTCTTTGTTGCCGCAACCCCAACTTCTATTCCTGCACATATATCAATTATATTTGAGACCTGCCTTCCTATGGAACTCTCTTTTCTATTGGTAATCGCAATAAGATTGGGTTGAAACTTTTTATCTTTAATTGAAGAACGTCTTTTAATTTCCATATCGATAGCCGCAATTGTATCAGCAGTTTCTCCAGATTGAGTGACTCCAATAGTTAATGTATTTGGCAATAGAGGAGGTGGTGAATATCGAAATTCGCTTGCATAAAAGACATTTGTAGGGATTCCTGAAAATTGTTCTAATAAAAAACTGCCCACCATTGCAGCATGTTTACTTGTACCACAAGCAATAATTTCAATTCTTTCTATTGATTCAAAAAACTCTGTATCAAATGGATAGCTGATTTGATATTGACCATTATCTAAGTTCTTAATTAAATAATTCTCCAACCAGTTTTTTGCAGTCTGCGGCTGATCATATATCTCTTTTAACATGTAATGTTTGAAATTCTTTTTATCCATTATTTGCTCTGAGACTTTTAAAGAAACTGGATTTCGATATTGTCTCTCGTTGCTTGAGTCATATATTTCAATTCCAAGCGGAGTCAACAAAGCTATTTCTTCATCCTCCATAGGCAGAATGATATTGGTAAAGTTTGCAATGGCTGGAGTATCACTAGCACAAATAAATTCTCCTTCGCCCAAACCAATAATCAAGGGCGCTTGTCTTCTTGCAACTACCAAAGAGGTTGGAGCACCAGACCATAAAACTGCTAAAGCATAAGATCCTTCTAAATCAGATATTACGTTTCTCACAGCAACTAATAATGTTGAACCATTATTCTCAAGATTAAGTTTACTTAATGTATTTAATTCTCTTTGAATTAGATGGGGAATTACTTCGGTATCTGTATCAGAATTAAAAATAATGCCCTCTCCCTCTAATTTATTTTTTAAATCTTGGAAATTTTCAATAATACCATTTTGAACAACTGCTATTTTTCCTGAACTATCTGTATGAGGATGTGCGTTTTTCACCTCAGGCTTTCCATGAGTCGCCCATCTGGTATGACCTATACCCACAGTTCCTGGAATATTATGATCATTAAGATTACTTATTAAATTCTTGAGTTTTCCTTTTGCTTTATTACAAGAAATAACATTTGTTTCGGAATTTATTATTGCAATACCTGCAGAATCATAACCTCGGTATTCAAGTTTTTCCAAACCATTAATTAATAATGGTAAAGCTTTTTTGTACCCAGTAACAGCAACTATTCCACACATACGAATTTTTTTTTCAATTATATTGAAATAAAATGCGTATTTATTAAAACATGGACTCTCTTAAAACTGCACTATAAAAATTAATATGCTAAACCCATACTCCTAGAAGTCTCATCTCCTAAATAAACACGAATACTTAAGAAATCTGTGGGACATGCCGTTTCACATCTTTTGCAACCTACACAATCTTCTGTTCTAGGAGATGAAGCTATTTGGCCAGCTTTACAGCCGTCCCAAGGAACCATTTCTAAAACATCAAGTGGGCAAGCCCTTACGCATTGAGTACAACCAATGCAAGTGTCATAAATTTTAACTGCGTGTGACATGTAAAAATTGTCTTTTGAACCTCGTTTTATAATACTATTGTCTTACAAAGAAATTAAAAAAATTAAGATATGCTTCACTCTTGTTAACTCTAGGGCATAAAATCATATAGATAATTAGTAATTTCCATAAACTATGTCACAAGAAATCCTCGAAAAAGTCTGTTCTATTGTTTCAGAACAATTAAGCGTTGAATCAGGAGAAGTAAAATCAGATTCAAATTTCCAAAATGATCTAGGTGCAGATTCTCTAGATACTGTTGAGCTCGTGATGGCTTTAGAAGAAGCATTTGACATTGAAATTCCTGATGAAGCAGCTGAAGGAATCGCAACTGTTGGCGATGCAGTAAAATTCATCGAAGAAAAAAAAGGTTAATTAAAGAATGCCAAATTTCCATCGAGTAGTTATTACTGGTATCGGAGCAGTAACTCCAATTGGTAATAACATTGATGAGTATTTAGTCGGTCTGCAAACAGGTACTAATGGAGTCTCAGATATTACTCTCTTTGATCCTGAACAACATCCCTGCAAATTTGCTGCAGAAGTAAAAAATCTTCAATCAGAAAATTTTATTGAAGCTAAAGAATCCAAAAGATGGGATCGTTTTTCCCAGTTTGGAGTAATTGCTGCAAAGCAAGCATTTAATGATTCTGGCCTTGAAATTTCTGAAGCTAATGCATCAAGAATTGGAGTGATTATTGGTTCTGGTGTTGGAGGCTTACTAACTATGGAAAGTCAAGCTCAAATATTGAGTCATAAAGGACCTAAAAGAGTAAGTCCATTTACAGTCCCAATGATGATTCCAAATATGGCCACTGGATTGGCTGCAATCGCTCTGGGTGCAAAAGGACCAAGTTCTTCTGTTTCCACAGCTTGCGCTGCCGGTTCAAATGCAATTGGTGATTCTTTTAGATTACTTCAACTTGGAAAAGCAGATGCAATGATCTGTGGGGGAGCAGAAGCAAGTATTACGCCTCTCGGAGTAGCTGGTTTTGCAAGTGCCAAAGCTCTTTCGTCGAGAAATGAAAGCCCTCAAACTGCTAGCAGACCTTTTGATGCAGAAAGAGATGGATTTGTTATTGGCGAGGGATCTGGAATTCTTGTTTTAGAAACTTTAGAAAATGCAAAAAAAAGAAATGCGAGAATTTATGCAGAAATAGTTGGATATGGAACAACATGTGATGCTCATCATATTACTGCTCCATCTCCAGGCGGGGTTGGAGGCGCCGAAGCTATCAAATTAGCAATTGAAGACGCTGGTCTTAGCCTTGAAAAAGTTGATTACATAAACGCTCATGGAACAAGTACATCAGCTAATGATAAAAATGAAACTTCTGCAATTAAATCTATTTTTAGAGACAGATCTTACCTCATTCCTGTAAGCTCTACTAAGTCGATGACTGGTCATCTCCTAGGAGGCTCAGGAGGTATAGAAGCTGTAGCTTGTATACTTTCTTTGACACATAATTTTATCCCTCCTACAATTAACTACGTCAATCCAGATCCTGAATGTGATCTTGATTATGTACCAAATAATGCAAGAGAAGCTCAAGTAGGAGTTGCTCTTTCTAATTCTTTTGGCTTTGGTGGTCACAATGTATGTCTTGCTTTCAGCAAAATGAATTGAAGACAACCAATGCTGTATTTCCAACTTAACTTATTTTAAAACAATGGTCGCTGCATCTGTTTCATTAGAATCACTTTGTGTAAATAGTATAAGAATGCTTGCTGTAGATGCAGTAAATAAATCTAATAGTGGTCATCCTGGATTGCCAATGGGATGTGCTCCTATGGGTTATGCATTATGGCAAAACATACTTAATCACAACCCAAATAACCCAAAATGGTTTAATAGAGACCGTTTTGTATTATCTGCTGGTCATGGCTGTATGCTGTTATATTCCTTGCTTCATTTGACAGGATATAAATCGGTTTCCATAGAAGATATTAAAGAATTTAGGCAATGGGGATCAAAAACTCCTGGACATCCAGAAACATTCGAAACTGAAGGTGTTGAAGTTACAGCTGGGCCTCTTGGAGCCGGAATATCAAATGCAGTTGGTTTAGCAATAGCTGAAACTCACTTAGCAGCTAAATTCAATAAACCTGATTGCAATATCGTTGATCACTATACTTACGTAATAATGGGTGATGGTTGCAATCAAGAAGGTATTGCTTCAGAGGCCTGCTCATTAGCTGGTCATCTTAAGCTTGGAAAATTAATTGCACTATATGACGATAATCAAATTACAATTGATGGGCGAACCGACGTTTCTTTCACCGAAGATGTTTTAAAAAGATACGAAGCTTACGGATGGCATGTACAACATGTTGAAGATGGGAATCATGATGTCAAAGGAATTACTGAAGCTATCGAAAAAGCAAAATTAATTACAGATAAGCCTTCGATTATAAAAATTTCTACAACCATAGGTTATGGCTCGCCCAATAAATCAGATACTGCTGGAATTCATGGTGCAGCTGTTGGAGAAGAAGAAGCTGCATTAACTAGAGAGTTTCTAAATTGGGAATATCCTCCATTTGAAATACCAGATGAAGTATATGCGCATTTTAGAAAATCAATAAATAAAGGTGAAAATTTAGAGAAAGAATGGGATTCTAAATTTGAAGAATATCAAAAAAAATATCCATCTGAAGGAGTTGAGTTAAAGAGAATGCTAAAAGGCAAATTACCTGATAATTGGGACTCAGATCTCCCCTCTTATACGCCTGATGATAAAGGTTTAGCCACTAGAAAGCATTCACAAATATGCTTAGGTGCTTTAGGACCTAACCTACCTGAATTAATTGGTGGATCTGCGGATTTAACTCACTCTAATTACACAGATATCAAGGGAGAAACTGGATCATTCCAGCCTAATAGTCCTGAAAAAAGATATTTACATTTTGGTGTACGAGAGCATGCCATGGCTGCTGTACTTAATGGCATTGCTTATCACAATAGTGGCCTTATTCCTTATGGTGGAACTTTCCTTGTATTCGCTGATTATATGAGAGGTTCAATGAGGCTTTCAGCACTCAGCGAATTAGGAGTGATCTATGTATTAACCCATGATTCAATTGGTGTAGGAGAAGATGGCCCAACTCATCAACCTATTGAAACTATCCCTTCTCTTCGTGCCATGCCTAACATGCTAGTTTTCAGACCAGGAGATGGGAATGAAACCAGTGGAGCTTATAAGCTTGCTATTCAAAATCGAAAAAGACCTTCTGCCCTTTGTTTAAGTAGACAAGGTATGCCAAATCAAGAAAATACTTCGATCGACAAAGTTGCTCTTGGAGGATATATAGTTTCCGATTGCGAGGGGACACCAGATCTAATATTTATTGGTACTGGAAGCGAACTGAATCTTTGCATTGAAGCAAGTAAGGAAATTTCAAGCTTAGGTAAAAAAATTAGAGTTGTTTCTATGCCTTGTGTAGAACTTTTTGAAGAGCAAGAAGAATCTTA
The DNA here is from genome assembly GCA_003211415.1 of Prochlorococcus sp. AG-670-M15. Classification (GTDB taxonomy): domain Bacteria; phylum Cyanobacteriota; class Cyanobacteriia; order PCC-6307; family Cyanobiaceae; genus Prochlorococcus_A. The sequence continues at coordinate 12,717 of QCSV01000007.1, forward strand.
CAAAGAAAGTGTTTTACCTAGTAGTGTGAAAAAGAGAGTTGTAGTTGAAGCTGCCCATTCATTTGGTTGGCATAAATATACAGGTTTTGATGGAATTTGTATTACTATGGACAGATTTGGTGCGTCAGCTCCAGGTGGAGAATGTATGAAAAATTTTGGATTTACTGTCGAAAACGTAGTTAATAAGACAAAGGAAATTCTATAACTAATAATTGATAACTACACTGAAGAAGTATTACATTCATCAAGCTTATTTTTTAACTGATCAAGAGATTCATCAGAAATTTTTGAATTCATTGGACAATGTTTAGGGCCACACATTGAACAAAACTCGGCCTTTTTAAAGATTTCTTCAGGCAATGTCTCATCATGGTATTGCTTCGCCCTTTCGGGGTCTAATGAAAGTTCGAATTGTTTATTCCAATCAAAGTTATACCTTGCATGACTAAGTTCATCATCGCGATCACGAGCTCCAGCTCTATGTCTTGCTATATCAGCAGCATGAGCAGCTATTTTATAAGCAATTAAGCCTTCTCTTACATCTTCTGCATTTGGTAGGCCTAGATGTTCTTTTGGCGTGACATAACATAACATAGAAGTCCCATACCACCCTGCCATCGCAGCCCCAATAGCACTTGATATATGGTCATAACCAGGAGATATATCTGTCACTAATGGACCAAGTACATAAAATGGGGCTTCTGAACATTCTTCCATTTGCTTTCTCACATTAAACTCAATTTGATCCATAGGTACATGACCAGGACCCTCAACCATTACTTGAACATTATGTTCCCATGCTCTTCGAGTAAGTTCTCCTAAGGTCTTCAATTCAGCTAGCTGAGCATCATCAGAAGCATCATGCAAGCATCCAGGCCTTAATGAATCTCCTAGAGAAAAAGTACAATCATATTTCTTAAAAATCTCACAAATGTCATCAAACCTTGTATAGAGAGGGTTTTGTTTAAAATGATGTAACATCCATTGTGCTAAAATACCTCCCCCCCTACTGACAATTCCAGTAATTCTTCCTTTGACCTTCGGCAAATGCTCTATCAATAGACCAGCATGAATAGTTTGATAATCTACGCCCTGCTGACAATGTTTATCAATTATATGAAGAAAATCGTCTTCAGTCAGTCTATCTATTGAACCATGAACACTTTCTAATGCTTGATACACAGGTACTGTTCCAATGGGAACAGGGGACTCATGAATAATTGCTTGCCGCACTTCATCTAAATTTACTCCCCCTGTAGAAAGATCCATAACCGTATCAGCCCCATATTTAACTGCCAATTTTAGCTTCTCTACTTCTTCATTGATATCACTTGCATTAGGGGAAGCACCAATATTGGCATTAACTTTGCATCTAGAAGCAATACCTATAGACATTGGCTCAAGATTCAAATGATTAATATTAGCTGGAATAATTAATCTTCCTCTTGCTACTTCTTCCATTATTAAAGAAGAAGGAAGATTCTCTTTTTTAGCAACAAAATCCATTTCTTCAGTGATATATCCCTTTCTCGCAAAGTTCATCTGAGTTACATTGTCTTTTCCAAGGCGAGGCTTAATCCACGAACTTCTCATAATTTACAAATTTTTTAAAGTGTTATTACTAAAGTTTGATCAAATCTCCACTTCCCTGCATCAAGATTAATGATTCAGGTTCAAAGGGTATGATCTCAGCTAAGTTAAAATTCCTAGCACCCCTAGCATTTATCTTATTAATAGCTCTTTTCTAAAAAATAGTCATCTCATATTGCGTAAAAATAAATAAAATGATTTTATTTAACTTTTTGAAAAGACTTTATCTTTTTTAAAATATTTTGCCTATCTAATTGTCTACTTATACCCCTCTCAAAAATAATTACAATACCCATTAAGCCAATAGGTAAGTAAAAAATCTTCCTAGAATTGTCTCTAAATATCAATCCAATAGTAGATATTAGGATCATTAAAGGAGCTACAAAAGATAAAATAAATCTTTTATTAATTTTCATTTAGCAATCGTATTAAATTTTTCATTATTTAATTTTACTATGGATTCTATTATCACTTTAATTCCAATAGCAATAGCTCTTTCATCTGGATCAAATTTAGAACTATGAAGAGGAGCACATCCATTTGAACTAGAAACGCCAAGCCTAAACATAGCTCCAGGAATCTCTTTTAAGAATTCAGCGAAATCCTCAGCTCCTAATGATGGTTTTTGTAATTCAATAACATTTTCTTGACCCAAAAGCTTAATTCCCGAATCTCTAAGGACTCTATTAATTTCAGAATTATTATTAACTGCCGGAGTGATTTCTCTAAATATTACTTTTGCTTCAGCTCCGCAACTGTTCGCTAAATAAGTAATATTTTCATTGAGCCAATTACCAATATTTTTAAATAGTTTACGGTTAGTACATCTAACTGTACCAATTAAATTAACCTTCTCTGCAAGAACATTGAATGCATTGCCACCATTTATTTTACCAAAAGTTATTACTACAGGATCTAAAGGATCTAACTTCCGCGTTATTGATTCTTGAATTCCCGAGATAACTTTAGAGGCCGCCCAAATAGCATCAACTCCTTCATGAGGCCGAGCACCATGCCCTGATTTTCCTTTAATTTCTATCATAAGTTCTCCCGCAGCTGCAGTTAAACTCCCTTCTTTAATGCCAATAGTCCCGACTGATAAATCGGGGTAGACATGAACTCCCAAAATATGGGTTAAACCATTAATTGCACCATCCTTAATCATCCATCTAGCTCCGCTTGCAATTTCTTCAGCTGGCTGAAAAATTATCCGAATCCCACAATTTAGTTTTAAATCCTTAATAATTTTTGCCACACCCAATCCAATCGATATATGTAAATCGTGGCCACAGGCATGCATAACACCATCTACTTTGGAAGAAAAACTTAATCCAGTTTCCTCAAATATTGGTAAAGCATCCATATCTACTCTTAAACCTATAATGCCTTTATCTAAGGGGCCAAAATCAGCCATAACTCCTGTCCTGCCAATAGATTCTGTAACATTCCAACCAATGCTTTTTAAAAAACCACTTATCAAGATCGCTGTTTGATTTTCAAGTCCACTTAATTCAGGATGTGCATGAATATGTCTTCTTAAGTAAATTAATTCATCATTAAACGAATCAAGTTTTTTATATAACTGATCTCTATTCATTACTTATTTTAAATCGATAAAGTTCATTAAATCTCTAATTGGTTGTGGAGGCCATCTTCTTATTTTTTTCAACCATTCTTCATCACTATATCTAGGATCTAATTCAGTTACCGCTATCCAATTACTCTCTGCTTTCCCAGATTCACCCTTGGACCAATTCAAAGCTGTTAAAGCTGCCCTAGCATCTGCGAAAGTTGGATAACGTCTTATTAATTTTTTTAATTCTTTTTCAGATTCATCAATGTTCCCCAATTGGAAATCTGCTAACGCCATACTCGACCTAGCCATTGCAAATCCAGGATTATATAAAGCAGCTTTTGAAAATAAATCTCTTGCTTTTTCCCAATGTGATGTAGATCCCTCTACATTAGCCAAATTATATAATGCAGAGAAATTTTCACTATCTTGCGAAATAACGAACATATAATCTTTTTTCGCTTGCGACCATAGACCCAATGCTTCCTCTGCTATCCCTCTGTTAATATAAGGATCTATTTCACTAGGATTCAGACTTATAGCCTTGTTTTGGTCATCTATTGATCCCTCTACATCTCCTATAACAAGTCTTACATTTCCTCTATTACTCAAAGCTGCGGCATCATCAGGAAAAGAATCGAGATATTGATTCCATTCTTGTAAAGCAAGATTAAATTTTCCGCCTGAACTAAGATCTAATGCATTTTTAAACAAATCCTCTCTCAAGGATAATGAATAGCATGGTGCAATAATGAAAATATTCAAAAAAACAAAAATTAATAAAAAACAAACCTTAACTGTTTTAAAAGTTATCATTTTTAGAATTAATGTACTTTTTACCTAAAGCAGTAAGCAATCTTCCTCGAGGGGTTCTCGTTAGAAAACCAATTTTGATTAAATATGGCTCAACTACAAATTCTAACATTGAGGAATCATCACCTAAACCAGCTGCAATTGAGTCAAGGCCAGTTGGAATATTATTGTTTTGGTTAAGAAAAGATAAATAATTTCTATCTAAAGAATCTAATCCTTTTTCATCTATTTGGTAAGAATTTAAAGCTTTTTTTATTAAATTTATTGAGATCGTATTAGTTTTATTAACTACTTGAGCATAATCTCTAACTCGTCTTAATAGTCTTAAAGCAATTCTTGGAGTTCCTCGAGATATCTTTGCTAAATCATAAGATGCTTCATCATCTAAATTGAGGTTTATTAATCGGGAGTAATTAACAATTATTTGTTTTAATTCATCATATGTGTAAAATTCAATTTTCAAAGATATACCAAATCTATCTCTAAGAGGTGCACTTATTGAGGCTAGTTTGGTTGTCGCACCAATCAAAGTAAACTTAGGAAGATTAATTGTTCTGCAACGGGCTCCTCTATTAGCTCCAATAGTTAAGTCAAGTCTAAAATCTTCCATTGCAGAATATAACAACTCTTCAGTTAACCTATTTAAGCGATGTATCTCATCGATAAATAAAACTTCACCATCTTTTAACCCAAGAAGTAAACCTACAATATCTCTAGGTCTTTCAATTGCTGGCGCAGTCGCTAACCTACATTTTGTATTCAATTCATTGGCTATCAAATAAGCAAGAGTAGTCTTACCTAAACCAGGCTGTCCATGTAAAAGAGTATGCTCTAAAGGTTCTTTTCTAAAAATTGAAGCATCTATAGCTATTCTTAAGGAAGATTTAAGTTGTTCTTGGCCAATAAATTCTTTTAAAGTAAGAGGTCGCGCTAAGTTCAGATTTTTATTTTTCTTTTCTTCTGGAATGCTTTTTGAATCAACTAGCCTAAGATCTTTTTTACGAAGAGAAAATTCATTATCGTCTATATTGGAAGAAATTATTGCCATAATGAAAGGTTAATTGCAATTGTTCTGAGTAGAAAGATTTTTTACAACTAAAATGGCAAAAAATTCAAACAAAGTTAAAAAAAATACTGATAAAGAAAATAATTATAAACTTCTAGCTGAGAATAAATATGCAAAATTTCAATATGCAATATCTGAAACAATCGAAGCTGGAATTGAGCTTTTAGGGACTGAAGTAAAGTCCATTAGAAACGGAAAAGCAAATTTAAGAGATGGGTACTGTTCATTCAGAGATGGTGAGATCTTATTATTAAATGTTCACATTTCACCACATAAAAATGTGGGGTCTTTCTTTAATCATGATCCATTAAGACATAGAAAGTTGCTACTACATAAAAAAGAAATAATAAAAATGAAATCCAATACTGAAAAAAAAGGAATGACTATTGTTCCATTATCTCTTTATTTAAAAGGCTCATGGATAAAAATAACTATTGGGGTCGGCAAAGGGAAAAAATTACATGACAAACGCCAAGATGAAAAACAAAAAAGTATTAAAAAAGAGATCAACTCTGCACTAAAAAGATAAAAATATAAAATTATTTTTACTATGAATCTAAACTGACTGAACTTGGAGGTGGGGAAGGATCTGGATCTGCAATTAGCATATGCTGTAAGACTGTTTCAGGCCTCTCACTATCTCTCCAGCGAATTTTATATGCAGGCATTTTTGTACCTCTACTTGTAGTTTGCTCTACTGGTTCAATAACCCATCCTCTTCTTGATCGGCCTTGAGGATTTCTTTTTACTACTGCATCCGCATGTTTGAAACGGAAACCAACACGTTCACCACTCATTTAAAAAATTTCGTATTGGATCAATTTATCTATTTTACTTCATTCAAGGGTAATTTTTCATTTTTTTTTGAAGTTATTTCTGGTTTTAACAATGGGAAAGGGATTACATCTCTAATTGATGCACTATCAGTAATTAGCATAATTAGCCTATCAATGCCTATGCCTAATCCTCCAGTAGGTGGCATGCCAATCTCCAAGGCATTCAAGAAATCTTCATCTACACAATGAGCCTCAAGATCTCCTTCATCTCTAAGAGATTGCTGTAATTGCATTCTTTCTCTTTGATCTACTGGATCTATCAACTCACTAAAAGCATTTGCTAGCTCTCGACCAACAATGAATAATTCAAATCTCTGAACCATCTCTTTATTATCAAGATGAGGTCTAGCTAAAGGAGAAATTTCAACAGGATAATCGATTACAAAAGTGGGTTCTATAAGTTTTGATTCTACTTTTTGCTCGAAGACCTCATTTAAAAGTCTTCCCATGGTATTGACTTTATTTGAGAAATCAACATTTATACTTTTAACGGATTGTTTTGCTGACTGTAAGTCTCCACTGAAAGAATCAAAATCAATCCCAGTATATTTTTTGACGATATCTTTCATAGATATTCTTGACCAAGGTTTAGAAAAATCAATTTCTTTATTTTGATAATTTATAATTAAAGACCCACATGCATCAGCCACGATATCTTTAATCAATTCTTCTGTTAAATTCATCATATCGACATAGTCAGAAAAAGCTTGATAAATTTCAACTGAGGTGAATTCTGGATTATGCTTTGTACTTATCCCCTCATTACGGAATATTCTTCCCAATTCATATACTTTCTCAAATCCCCCAACAACCATTCTTTTTAAATGTAATTCTGTAGCTATTCTTAGATAAAGAGGTATATCTAATGTATTGTGATGAGTTATGAATGGTCTTGCTTCAGCACCCCCAGCTTCAGATTGCAGAATTGGAGTCTCTATCTCTAAAAAATTTCTATTATCTAGCCATTTTCTTATAAAACTTATACATTTTGCTCTTGTTTTAAATACATTTTTAGAGTGTGGATTCACTATTAAATCTAGATAACGTTGTCTATATCTTTTTTCAATATCAGTCAATCCATGCCATTTATCAGGTAAAGGTTGTAATGATTTGGATAACATTTCCCATTTTTCTACTTTAATTGAGAGCTCACCTTTATTAGTTTTTTTAATAGTTCCATAGACGCCTATCCAATCACCAATATCTACTATTTCCTTGATATCTTCAAAAGAAAGTAATTTTTGTTTTTCTAAATTTAAATCAATAATCTTTTTATCTAGATAAAGCTGAATCTGACCATCTTGATCGCTTATTGTGAAAAAGGCAATTTTACCCATTACCCTTTTTGCCATAACTCTTCCTGCGAGAGAAACACTGAAGTCTTCCTCTTGACCATTTTCTAAATAATCAAATTTTTGAATAAGAAATTTTGTAGAATTTGAGACTCTAAAATTCTGTGCGTAAGAAGCAAATCCTTTACTTACGAGTGAATTAGCTTTTTGTAAGCGTGCATCTTTAATTTCAGACAAAATTTATTTTAAGATTTGTTTTATTTAATAAAATTATCAGACTATGGCTCAACTTGCCAAAGATGTAGCTGTTTCTCCAACTCTCTGAGATGCGTAACCAATTCCTCTAACAGTTAATATTAATTCTGGATTTCTTGGATCTGGTTCTAATTTGCCTCTTAATCTAGCTACGTATACATCTACAACTCTTAAATCTGCAGCTCTGCGAGGAGGGTAACCCCAAAGTTGTTCTAAAATTTCTGCTCTCGGGACAACCTTACCAGGCTCGTCAAACAATAATTCTAGGAGGCTAAATTCAGTATAAGTAAGACTAATTCTATCTCCTGCTCTAGAAACTTGTCTGCGATTAGTATCAACAACTAAACTTCCAAATTTCATAACTCCTTTGCCTGAAGGAACTTCCTTAGTTTCAGTAACAGAAACAGTTGGACCCATTCTTCTCAAAATAGTAGCTATTCTGGCCTCTAACTCTTTTGGGCTAAATGGTTTAGATAAATAATCATCAGCCCCTAAATCCAAACCTGCAACCCTCTCTGAAATAGCCTCTAGAGCGGTTAAGAATATTATTGGCACTACTGATTCAGCTCTAATTCTTCTACAAACAGCAAATCCATCCATTTTTGGAAGCATAACATCAAGAACTATCAAATCTGGGGAATCCCTGTGAAAAGACTCAAGAGCTTCTTCTCCGTTGGTGGCTGAATAAACTTGATATCCAGCTAGTTGAAGCCTCGTAACTAATACCTTCAAAACTGCTGGTTCATCATCAACTACTAAAATTCTTGCTTTTGACATAGTTAAAAAAGATTTCTCGATATTTCAAAGCAAAGAACTATTGCATTGAATGTTTATTCTAACAATTAAAAATATAACATTACGAACCCTCAAAGAGATATTCCTAAGGTTTAAAAAAAATTATAAAAAATTGACCTATAAGATTTTTTCAAACACTTTTACCTCTTGGTTAAACATATTACTGCAATTTTCTTCTTGAAAATTTAAACATTCTTAAAAGTTGGGAGCAAATAAAGGGAGCAAAAAAACCTGTCAAAAAAACTTCAGCTAAGATATTCTTAACACTGGTAGTCAACATTAAAGAATTACTATCTGAAAAATTTCTAAACAAAATTTGTAAAAAATAAAGAGTCCCACATAAAAAACTTCCAAAAGAACAAATTAAACCATACCTAAAATGTCCCACCAAAATATCACTATGTAATTTAATTCTTCCAAACAAAAACCCGCAAAAAATTAAGCCTGGTATTTGAGTAAAACTATCATCTAAAGTTAAAGAATCTAAAATTATACCTAAAAACAAACCAAATATTAATCCATTGATTGATCCATTAATCATTGACCAAGGCAATAACCACAACAAAGGCCAATATGGCTGAACACCTGCAAATCCAAGCCAATTAGGGTGCCACAAAAAAATAATTGGAATAAAAATAAAGCTTATTAAGGACAACTCTTTTATCAAAAATTTATTCATTAAATATTTACTTTATAAATTTGCACCCAATCAATTACTTGTGGTTTTGCTAAAAGTGAAATTTTTGCCGTTTTTTTAGATTTCAATGTCTCATCTATAGATTGGACAATCCCAATAGGGATATTTGGAGGTAATAACGTACTAGCAGGAGATGATGACACAAAATCTCCTACTTTAATATCAGCATCTTTTGTATAAAGTATTAGGCTAGGATAATCATCTCCTAAACCGACCAGTAATCCATTAATTTGAGTTCTATCCAACCAAACGCCTAACTTACTTTCTGGAGAAGTTATTAAAGTTACCGACGAAGTGAATAAAGAAGTATTCTTTACTCTTCCTAATAATCCACCAGGGCCAATCACAATATTACCAATTTCTACTCCATCCTTTGAACCTTTGTTTAATATTATCTGTCTCCACCAACTACCTGTTTTTCTCGAAATAACTGCAGCTGAAATATGATTATCATTAGATGATTCTTGAAGAAATAAGATTTGCCGCAATCTTATATTATCTTTTTTAAGAAGATTTAACTTTATTAAATATTCTTGGTCAATACTCTCAAGAACAATTTCCTTTTGAAATTGACCAGGCCAAAAAGGCTTCGAAATAAAAAAATAAAAATCTTTATAAAAAGCTCCTTTTGATATTCTTACAAAAACCAAAAATAAAAAAATTGCAAACAATAGCCAATTTTTCTTTTTATGCCACCAACGACTAGTAGAAATTCGTCGGATACCTAACATAACATTAATCTCTTATGGCATTTCTTATAAATTCTGGCGTGTCAACAACTCTTTTCAGTTTTTTAAAATCATCCAAAACCTCTCCACAACCATTCACTACACAAAGCAGAGGGTTTTCTGCTATGTGAGTAAAAATTCCTGTTTCATTGCTCAATAAATCATTAATGCCTCTCACTAAAGCTCCACCTCCTGCAAGCATAATCCCTCTATCAACTATGTCTGCAGCAAGTTCAGGAGGTGTTCGCTCTAAAGTTCTTTTTACAGCCTCCACTATTTTGCTAAGTGTTTCGGCCATGGCTTCTCTGATTTCTCCTGATGTCAAAGTGACTGACCTAGGTAGACCAGATAAAAGATGTAAACCTCTAACCTCTAAAGTAGTTTTATCAAAATCATCATCTGGAAATGCAGATCCAATTTTAATCTTGATATCTTCTGCAGTTCTCTCTCCAACAACTAAATTGTGAACTTTTTTAAGATACAGAGCAATTGACTCATTTATCTCATCCCCTGCTATTCGAACAGATTCACTCAATACAGTTCCTCCTAAACTTAATACTGCAACCTCAGTAGTACCTCCACCAATATCAACAATCATTGTTCCAATTGGCTCAGTTACGGGTAATGATGCTCCTATTGCTGCTGCAACAGGTTCATCAATTAAATGAACTTCTCTAGCTCCCGCTAATCCTGCTTCTCTTACAGCTCTTCGCTCAACACTCGTAACTCCACTTGGAATACCAATAACTATTCTTGGGGCTACTATCCCCTTGCCTTCATTACATTTTTGAATAAATGTTTTTATCATTTGTTCTGCAGCATCAAAATCCGCGATAACCCCATCTCTTAGAGGTCTTACGGCTCTTATATTGCCAGGAGTCCTTCCAAGCATTAACTTTGCTTCTTTACCAACAGCTAATGGAATACCTTCTTCTAAATCCATAGCTACCACGGAAGGCTCTTGTAAAACAACTCCCTTCCCTGATACGTGTATGAGAGTATTGGCCGTTCCCAAATCTATGCCAATATCTCTAGAAAATTTAAATCTGTTAAAAATCACAATAAGAATTTCTTTTTATAAATAATATATCCATTTTTTGATAAGCTCTCAGAATTCTTTCATTTAGTTATGAATAGCACGTAAAACTTTGAGCAGAAACTGAAAATATGAGTAGTATTAAAAAAAAAAAATTATGGAAATTAACACTATTAACCTTGTTGGCAGAGCAGGAAGAGCACCAGATGTCAGATATTTTGAATCAGGGAGTATCGTAGCAAATTTCACACTTGCAGTTAACAGAAGAAGTAGAGATGAAGAGCCAGATTGGTTTAATTTAGAAATATGGGGCAAGCAAGCACAAATAGCTGCAGATTATGTGAAAAAAGGATCATTAATTGGAATTACAGGAAGCTTTAAAATTGATAGTTGGAAAGATAAAAATACTGGAGAAGATAGATATAAACCAGTTGTTAGGGTAGATAATTTAAACTTACTAGGCTCACGAAAAGATTCTGATAATAACCAATATTCTAACAACAGTAACTCAAGTGAAATTCCTTTCTAGGCTCTATTTTTTCGTAAAATATCTAATGAGTAGCTTAGAAAAAAAATATAAGAAAATTAAAATTAAAATTGGCTTAACAACATATTTGATTTGATCCAAATAACTTTCAATGATTAAATAATTTTCACCAAATAAATAACCTGCATAAGTAAGAAGTGTTACCCATATCAAGCTCCCAAATGCAGTCCAAATCAAAAATTTTCTTAATGGCATAAGTTCTATGCCAGCGGGAACTGAAATTAAAGTTCTTATACCTGGTACTAATCGGCCCCAAAAAACTAAAGAAACCCCGTATTTATCAAACCACCTTTTACTTTTACTTAAATCATTAGAAGAAATACCCAGATATTTTCCTTTTTTGTCTAAAAAATTTGAAAGTTTTTTTTCATTTAATATTCTACCTAAATAATACCAAGGCAATGTTCCCAAAATAGTTCCAAGTAATCCCCAAAAAACTAAAATATAGAAATTTAATTTTTGTTGATAAACGAAAAAGCCTCCCAATGGCATTATTATTTCCGAAGGGATAGGAGGTATTATGTTTTCTAAAAACATAGCCAAACAAATTGTAAGGTATGCAATTGTTGAATTCTTTTCAACAGCCAAACTAATATAGTCGGGGATTGAAGTAAGAATATTTACAAAACTCAAACTTAGTATCTATAAAGCTCTGGTTTATAAGGCCCTTCAACAGAAACATTAATATAATCAGCTTGTTCCTTAGTTAATTTTGTTAATTTTGCACCAATTTTATCAAGATGTAATCTAGCTACCATTTCATCTAAATGTTTTGGTAAAACATAAACCTCTTTGGCATATTTTTCAGATTTATTGAAAAGTTCAATTTGAGCTAGTACTTGATTAGTAAAAGAATTACTCATAACAAAACTTGGATGACCAGTGGCACATCCTAAGTTGACTAATCGACCTTCAGCTAGAAGGATTATTTTATTGCCACTCGGTAAAGTTATGTGATCAACCTGCGGTTTAATATTTTCCCATGGATAATCTTTCAGTGAAGCCACATCAATTTCATTATCAAAATGGCCGATATTACAGACTATGGCCTCATCTTTCATCTTGACAAGATTTTCGTTTGTTATTACCTGATAGTTCCCAGTTGCTGTAACAAATATATCTATATCTTCAACAACATCGTCTAAGGTAACAACGCTAAAACCTTCCATTGCCGCTTGAAGAGCACAAATTGGATCAACTTCAGCAACTTTTACAATTGCTCCAAGTCCTCTTAGAGACTGTGCTGAACCTTTACCAACATCTCCAAACCCCATAACTAAAGCAACCTTACCAGCAATCATCACATCAGTGGCACGCTTTATGCTGTCAACTAGAGATTCTCGGCAGCCGTATAAATTATCAAATTTACTCTTAGTTACTGAATCATTAACGTTGATAGCAGGAAAAGGTAAAGCATTTTGCTTTTGCAATTGATAAAGTCTTGCAACTCCCGTTGTAGTTTCTTCAGTGACACCAATGATATTACTCTTAATTCGAGAATAAAAATCACTATCATTTTCCAACTTGGACTTAATAGAATCGAATAAAGCAATTTCTTCTTCATTACTAGGATTCTCTAAAACAGATAAATCTTTTTCTGCTTTACTACCAAGTATCAATAAGCCTGTTGCATCTCCCCCATCATCAAGAATCATATTTGGAGAGTCTGAACCCCAATCAAGAATAGAGTGGGTATATTGCCAATATTCATGAAGAGTCTCACCTTTTTTTGCAAATACAGAAATACCTTGATCTGCGATAGCTGCAGCCGCATGATCTTGAGTTGAAAAAATATTGCATGAAGCCCATTTTACTTCTGCGCCAAGATCAACAAGAGTTTCTATCAAAACTGCTGTCTGAATAGTCATATGAAGACTTCCAGCTATTTTTGCACCTTTTAGTGGCTTTTCAGATTGATATTTATCTCTAAGTGCCATTAATCCTGGCATTTCCGTTTCGGCAATTTTAATTTCTTTACGACCAAATTCTGATAAAGAGATATCAGCAATTACGTAATTAGATGTAGAGGCCTTAACTGAATTCGCGATAACCATATCTAGTGAATACTATTTCCATTAAACTATAAATGATTTTCGTGTAATTTTGTGTTTGTTGAGAATTTAAAAGAGACTTTAAGTTTAGGAAAAAAACTCTCACAAAAATTAAATCCCCAATCAATTATTTTATTACAGGGTCCAATTGGGGCTGGGAAAACGTCATTAGTACAAGGGATTGCTCAAGGCTTATCAATCTCTGAGGAGATTACAAGCCCTACATTTGCTTTATCTCATCACTATAACTCCGGAAAAATTCCACTAATTCATCTTGATTTATACAGATTAGAAAATGTTTATTCTGCTAAAGAAGTTTTTTTTTCAGAAGAAGAAGAGGCAATACAAAGAAAAGCTATTTTAGTTATTGAATGGCCAGAATTAATAGAACCAGTTATTGATAATTTCTGGAAAATAAAAATTAGTTACGCAAAAAATTATGGAAGACATTACGAAATAAGAGATCCCAAAAATTTATTAACCTTCTCATAATATGGCTGTTGCTCGATGGCGCCTTCACCAAGACAAGTTAATAATCCACAAACACTTGCAAACTTAATACAATCTTCTATCTCTAATTTGTTTGAAGGATAGCCAGAAGAAATTAATTTTGAAATTAAGCCAGCTAGAAAAGCATCACCAGCTCCAGTTGTATCAACAATTTTTTGTGAAGTAGGAGTTTCGGTAATTCCCTTCAATCCGTTGAAATACCATGAAACGGGATTTTTTCCATCAGTTATTATTACATCTGGTCTATTAGACAATTGTTGAGATATTGGCAAGGGATTTTCATCCTCAAAAAACAAAGTTGCTTCTTCCTTAGCAAGTTTTAAAACATGTGCATGATTTAAAAATTTCTTGATTAAATCAAATCGCGCGACTTTACTAATTTCTGATGAAAGACTTGCGTGATCCCAAAATACCTCTCTCCAATTCAAATCAATAACTATTTTGACTTCAAATTTTTTAGCCTGTTCAAGAAGAAAAAAAATAGTCTCTGCTGATTTTGGAGATGATAATAAGATCGTTCCTGTAACCAAATATTTTGTTTCTAGAAAAGATTTCTCCAAATTGAAAATTTCTTTTTCTATTAATTTCTTACTAAGAACTTCGTCTGCAAAGCACGAATGAGGACTTTCCTCAAAGCCTGAAAAAAAACGATCTCCAAATTTATCTCTATCGACATTAACCACGCGGGTAGATGAAGCATTATCTAATTGCAAGAAATCTAAATTAACACCCAATTTATTAAATTGTGAAATAAAATTTTTTCCATAATCATCACTACCCAAACTTCCTATAAAAGTTGAATCTATTTTTAATTTCCTTAATGCGCACGCTACATTAGCCGGCGCACCACCCAAAAAATTTGTAAATCCTTGATTTGACTTATTTCTAATCCTGTCTACTAAAGCCTCTCCAATACATATGACCTTTTTCTTTTTCATAAAATGAACCTTTTTATTAACTAAGAATAATTTATGAAAAACGAATAATTTTTTTTTGAATTAAAGTTTAATTAAAATCATACCTATGGTGTCTTTAAATAAATCTGAAACTTGGAAATGGAAAAATTTGGAAATTTCTTGGTCTTTATCAAAAGAATCTACTTCTGAAAAAAAAATTAAAATTTTATTAATTCATGGATTTGGGGCATCAAAAAACCACTGGAGACATAATCAAGATTTTTTTGGTAAATTTTCTAACTGCTACGCAATTGACTTATTAGGATTTGGGAAAAGCAGTCAACCGCGCGCTTTATTAAATTACGAACCTAATAAAGAAAACTCAATTAAATATTCATTTGACTTATGGGGTAATCAAATATCAACATTTTGTGCAGAGGTAATCAAATCTCCTGTTTACTTGGTAGGAAATTCTATTGGAGGTGTTATTGCATTGAAAGCTGCTGAAATACTAAAAGATAATTGCAAAGGTGTCATTTTGATTGATTGTGCACAAAGAACTATGGATGATAAACGTTTAAAAAAAAGTGATATCTTGATGAATCTACTGAGACCTGTCCTTAAAACGATAGTCAGAAATAGAGTAATTAGTAATACACTTTTTACAAGAGCTGCTAATCCAAAAGTTATAAAGAAAATACTTGAACAAGCTTACCCTTCAGGAAAAAATATAGATAAAGAATTAATTGAAATACTTTATCAACCCTCTCAAAGGAAAAATTCTAAAGAAGCATTTCGTGGTTTTATTAACTTATTTGATGACTATCTCGCTACTGACCTTTTCGATAAAGTTGATGCTCCAATTCAATTGATTTGGGGTGCAAAAGATCCTTGGGAATCTTTAAATGAAGCAAAAGAGTGGAAGAAACAATTCAGGAATATTAAAAGATTAGATATTATTAATGGGGCTGGTCATTGTCCTCATGATGAAGAACCTGAAAAAACAAATAAATTAATAACTGAATTTATTCAAGAAACAAAATAAGCTTCTACATTATCACTGAGTCTTCTCAATCCTCTAAGCCCATCTCGTTCTAAATTTCTTACTCGATCTCTACTTATCCCAAGTACCCTTCCTATACCTGTAAGAGACATTGGCTCATCACCATCCATTCCATATCTCATTCTTAAGACTCTACATTGAAGATCAGGTAATTGATGTAAAAGAGAATGCAGATCACCTCTCATGCAATCCATCTCTATTTGTTCATCTGGTAAATCCTCACCCCCTGCCAATAAATCTAGTAAAACAGTATCTTCACCATCACCAACTTTGGTTTCAAGACTAACTGGCTGCCCAGCTTTGCACATTAAATCTTTAACGTCATCTTCGGGAAGCTCTACGTATTTCGCAAGTTCACTTACAGTAGGAGTTCTGGACATTTCTTGACTGAGCTCTCTTTGACCTTTTTTTAACTTATTCAACATTTCAGTTATATGAATTGGTAGCCTTATAGCTCGACTTTTTTCAGCTATTGCTCTTGTAATACCTTGTCTAATCCACCAGTAAGCATATGTTGAAAACTTGTAACCTCTGGCTGGATCAAATTTTTCAACTCCTCTGACCAATCCTATGGTTCCTTCTTGAATTAAATCCAAAAGTTCCATATTTCTTTTGGTATATTTTTTGGCAACGCTTACTACCAACCTTAAGTTTGCTGCAACCATTCTTTCTTTAGCTCTTTGTCCAGCTCTCAATCTTTTTTTTATTATGGAAGTGGTTAAGTTTAATTTGGTCGATAATTCATCAATACTTGGCTTATCTCCCGTCAATTCAATAATTTCTAATTCTGCTCTTTCAACTTCCATGTACTCTTGAACTTGTCTACCCAGAGTAATTTCTTGCTCATGCGATAGTAATGGCACTCTTCCTATATCCCTCAAGTATGATCGAACAAGATCTACATCATTACTAGCTTTTATACTTGCGATTGACGCTAGTTTATTTTCATTTATTGTTTCAGAAGACATTAAAGTTAAATGATGTTTTGTAAACAATACCATTAAGAAATGTAAAGTTAAACAAAATAATCCACAATTTTACAAAAATGAGAATAAATACCTAGTTAATTTAGATTATGAAGCGCTCAATAGCCATTTTGCTGTACTTAGATAAATAAATACACCAGCAATATCAGTGACAGTTGTAATAAAGGGTGAGGACATTAAAGCTGGATCCAATTTCATTCTGTCAAACAACAAAGGGAGAATCGCTCCTGTTGTGGCAGCTAAAGTTGTTATTGATATTAAACTTATTCCCACAGCAGAAGCGATTAAAGGCCCTTCTCCTTGCCACCAAGCGAAGGGGAATACTACAAGCATCATGAAAACACCTAAAAGAGCGCCTGTTATTGCCTCCTTAACTACTGCCTTAATTGCACCAAGAGATTTCAATTTTTGAGTACTTAAACCTCTAATAACAACAGTTGAACTTTGAGCGCCAACATTTCCACCAGTACCTATAAGGAGCGGAATAAATGCAGCTAATAAAACTATTTCTTTTAATATTTGATCATTCATAGCTATAACTTTTGTCGTTAAACCATTTGCCAAAACCAAAATTAACAACCATAAAATTCTTCTTCGAGCAATCGTAAACAAACTACTTTGGAAATAATCATCTTCATCTCCAGGTTGTACTGCCCCCGCAGCATAAATATCTCTTGTTGCTTCTTGCTCTATGACATCAATTAAATCATCTACAGTTACTATCCCAACAAGTCTTTTTTCCTTATCAACAACTGGGAGAGCTAAAAAATCATATCTTTGTATTGCTCTAGCAACCTCTTCTTGATTCGTATTAGTAGAAATATTAACTACATCTCTTGTCATAACGTCTCCAATTGGCTTAGAAGGATCAGCAGTTACAAGGTCTCTTAAAGAGAGAATACCAGTTAAATGTCTTTCTTTATCTGTAACATATAAGCTATAAATAGTTTCAGTGAATGGGGCTCTTTTTCTAACTAGAGAAAGAGCCTCTTCTGCTGTTTGCATCTCTTTAAGGTCTATAAATTCAGTTGTCATTAATCTTCCAGCAGTTTCAGGCTCATATCCAAGTAATTCAGCAGTAACTTTCCTTTCGCCAGGACTAAGAGCAGACAAAAATTTTCGTACAACTTTTGCAGGTAATTCATCAAAGAGTTGAACCCTATCATCAGGAGACATTTTTTCAACAATTTCTAAAACTTCTCCTGAACGAAGTCTTTCTAATAAAGTCTGCTGAACTACTGGATCTAAATATTCGTAAACCTCAATTGCTTCATTTTTCTTTAATAATCGAAATGCTAATGCCTGCAATATTAGTGGAAGGCTTCCAATAGCATCTGCAATATCAACTGGTTGGGAAGGCTCTAAAAGTAACTTTGCCTCATCATAATTTCCCTCAATGAGCAATTCCTCAAGTTGAATAGTAATATTTCCTCTTTTACTTAAATCTGAAGATAACGATGAAACTGTTTCAAGATTATTTTCATTCATAAATATAATCCCTCATCAAAGTAACAACACCATTATAAGAAATCTAAGTAATTTTTCTACTTATCCAGAACCCTAACAGCATTGTTAATAAATTTATGATAATGATTAAATTAAAAAAAATTATAAATTTTATCCAATCCCCTTGATTTAAAATTTTGTACAAAAAATATATAAATCCGCTAAAGGATGTAAAGCAAGAAAAAAAACCACTAAATAAAATTTTTTCAGTTGAATAACTTAATCTTTTATTGACAAAAAAACCCACTAAAAATGATCCAATTATTGAAATAAAAAAATTATTATTTAAAAGTAATCTTAAAAAAGTAGCTAGGTAAGCAGCTAAAAGAATATAAATAAAATTATTTATTTTCACTTTAAAAAAACTGCATAAGAAAATAACCTAAATAAAAAAAAAGGAATGAAAAAATTATCACTTCAATGTAGTGTAAAAATAATCTCAGGAATTTTCTCTTTTTAAATAGGATAAATAGTTGATATATAAAGGAAGAAAATGTACTAAAACACCCTAAAAAACCGCTATAAAATAAAACTAATATTTCATTATTAATAAAATTTAAAGCTACTAAAATTCCTAAAAAAAAAGATGATAAAAAATTTACTATTGAAGTATTTTGAATCACGAAACCTATACTTTTTTTAAAATTATTTTGTATAAATATTCTCAGTATTAATCCAAAAGTACTGCCAAGTAAAATTATACTTATTGAACTAAAGTCCAAAATTTACATTTTTATCCAGCCTCTTAAAATTTTATTAGGATCATCTAAAAATTTATTAGAAGCTAATTCAACCCTAACCCAAGTTTCACTTTCGCTGACTTTCCAATTACGTAATACTGATAAAGTCGTACCTAAATCAAGAACTAATAATTCCTTAGCATAAATTTCAGGACAAGAGTAAAGAGAAGTATTGGAACTCAATATAATTTCATCTCTATTATTAAGGAACTTATTTTGACTTAAACTTTTTTGGATCCCACCAGCAGGTAATGTAATTGGAGCGACTAATGCAAAAGTAATTAAACAAAAATTCTTGAGAACATTATTAATCATATGTCTAAAGTTGCCATATCTAAGTTGCTACTATGAGTTTCAATAAATTCTCTTCTTGGTGCCACTTTATCTCCCATTAATATATTGAATATTCTGTCAGCTTCAAGTGCATCTTCGATTTCGACCCTTTTCATCATCCTCGTTTGAGGATTCATTGTTGTATCCCATAGTTGTTTTGGCATCATCTCACCTAAACCCTTAAATCTTTGGATATTATAATTTGCATTTTCTCCGAAACTTGCAATTGTATCCTTTAATTGATTCTCGTTATAACAGTAATTATGATTCTTACCTCTTTCAACTTTATATAGAGGGGGACAAGCAATGTATATAAAACCTTTCTCAACAAGTTCTCTTTGATATCTATAAAAAAATGTCAATAATAGAGTTCTTATATGAGCACCGTCAACATCAGCATCCGTCATAATTACAACCCTATGATATCTCAAAGAGCTCACTTCAAACTCTTCTCCTTTTATCCCTAATCCTAGGGCTGTTATTAATGACTGTATTTCTGTATTTTTATATATTTTAGTATCATCAGTTTTTTCAATATTAAGAATTTTACCCCTGAGAGGCAAAATAGCTTGAAAATTTCTATCTCGTCCTTGTTTTGCAGAACCTCCAGCTGAATCTCCTTCAACTATATAAATTTCTGATTCTGAAGGATCTCTAGAACTACAATCTGCTAATTTACCAGGCAAGGTAGAACTTTCTAAAACACTTTTTCTTCTTACCAATTCTCTAGCTCTTCTCGCAGCTTCTGCTGCATTAAATGATTGAATTGCTTTTTCAAGAATCAAGTCTAAAATTCCAGGATTGAATTCCATATATTTTGTGAGGGCCTCTCCAATGAGAGAATCCACAATTCCTCTTACTTCAGTATTTCCTAATTTTGTTTTCGTTTGCCCTTCAAATTCAGGATCTGGAACTTTTACCGATAACACTACAGTTAAGCCCTCTCTAATATTTTCGCCAGCTAAATTTTTTTCAATATCTTTTCTTTTGCCTCTCTTTTTTGCAAGATTATTGAAGGTTCTTGTTAGAACTGTTTTTAACCCTTCTATATGAGTTCCTCCATCAATAGTTCTAATATTATTTGCAAATCCTAAAATATTATCTGAGTATACATCTGAACACCATTGCAAAGCTGCTTCTACATATACATTTTCTTTCTGTGAGTCAACATAAATAATTTCAGGATGAATAGAATCTTTTTCCGCATTCATGTATTCAACATATTCTTTAATACCTCCTTGATATAGATAAATTTCTTCTTTAAAAGAACCATCCGATAATTGATTTCTTTCATCTCTAAAAACAATTTTTACTCCACCATTAAGATAAGCTAGTTCTCTTAACCTAGATGAAAGAAGAGTATATTCAAATTCAATTCCTCCAGAAAAAATCGTTTTGTCTGGTTTAAAGCATATAGTTGTACCCTTCTTAGATGGTTTACCAGACTGCTTCTTAGTTTGCAATTCACCCTTTGATACACCTTTCTCAAATCTTTGATTAAATTCGCTGCCATCCCTATAGACAGTAACATTAACCCATTCGCTTAGAGCATTAACTACAGATATTCCTACTCCATGCAAACCCCCTGAAACTTTATAACCACCACTTCCGAATTTACCTCCTGCATGAAGAACAGTTAGTACAGTTTCTAGGGCACTTTTCCCTGTTCTTGGATGAATATCTGTGGGAATACCTCGTCCATTATCAGAAATGAAAGCAGAACCATCTGCTCGAAGAACTATTTCTATGTGATCACAATGACCTGCAAGTGCTTCATCAACGGAGTTATCAACTACCTCATATACCAAATGATGTAATCCTCTTGGCCCTGTAGAACCTATATACATCCCCGGGCGTTTACGAACTGGTTCTAAACCTTCTAAAACCTGAATCTGTTCTGCGCCATAATCATTAGAGATTTTATTAGAACTTTTGTCCTCACTCATTTAATATAAAAAAAATATTAAACTTTTAAAATTTTATTTTTAAAAGGTCTTTCATTAAATTTACCACCGCTATAAGATAAAAGCTCAAAGTCAATGAAAAAATTATCACTTTAATTATATAGCGAATATTTTTTTCTTCAGAAATTCATATGTCTTCATATCCACCTCATGTAATAATTTTAATTGGACCCACAGCAAGTGGAAAAACAGAATTAGCTATTGAAATTGCAGAATATTTTAAAACTCGTATACACAATATCGATTCAAGGCAAATTTATAAATTTATGGATATTGGAACAGCCAAACCATCTAAAAACCAACAAAACAAAATAAAGCATTTTTTAATAGATATTGAGGAGCCGACTCATCAGATTAATGTAAAACAATTTCAAGAAATTGCCCTAAAATCAATAAGAGGAGAAATTAAACAAGATTATTTACCTTTTCTTGTTGGAGGGAGTGGGTTATATATGAACTCAATAACAAAAGGTTTTTTTGTACCAGATGTTCCTCCACAAAATAATTTAAGAAGACAATTAGAAGAACTTGGTCAGAAAAAATGTTGGGACCTCTTAAAAAATTGTGATCCACTATCAACAAAAAAAATCAACTTTGCTGACCAAATTAGAACAATAAGAGCTTTAGAAGTCTTCTACGTAACAGGTAAACCTTTGTCAACTTTGAAAGTTCAAAAACCTCCTGAATGGAGAATACTAGAACTTGGATTAGATAGAGAAAATTTAAAAGAAAGAATTTTACAAAGAACAAAAAATATGTTTTTATCTGGAATTATTGAGGAGACTGATCATCTTATCTCTAAATACGGATTTGATTTGCCAATATTAGAAACCATTGGTTATCGAGAAGCTAGGGAAGTTTTAAAAAACTATTCAACAATTGACAAAGCGATTGAATTAACCACAACAAAAACGATCCAATTTGCCAAAAGACAAAAAACCTGGTTTCGTAATAAAAATAATCCTATTTGGCTTAATAACAAAAACCTGCTAAAAGATGCAATAATTAAGATAGAGTCTTTTTTAAGCTAACTTTATAAAATAGATTTTGTTCATCATCCAATCAATTTATTAATCAACTGAATGCCCCCACGCCCACGCTTTGACCGACGAGCTCCCGTTAGAGAGTTACCAAATATAAATGAAAGGATAAAATACCCTCAATTGAGAGTCGTTGACTCAGATGGGAAACAATTGGGTGTCATAGATAGAACGAAAGCGTTAGAAATAGCATCTCAAAGAGAACTAGATTTGGTTTTGGTAAGCGAAAAAGCAAATCCTCCTGTTTGTAGAATAATGGATTACGGAAAATATAAATTTGAACAAGAAAAGAAAGCAAAAGAAGCAAGGAAAAAATCTCATCAAACGGAAGTTAAAGAAGTAAAAATGAGGTACAAAATTGATAAGCACGATTATGATGTCCGCATAGGTCAAGCTACTAAATTTTTAAAATCGGGAGACAAAGTAAAATGTACAGTGATTTTTAGGGGGAGAGAAATTCAACACTCAAATTTAGCTGAAACACTTCTTTTGAAAATGGCTACTGATTTAGAAGAGCAATCAGAAGTTCAACAAAAACCAAAAAGAGAGGGGAGAAACATGATTATGTTTTTAAGCCCTCGAAAAACTCCTCTCATAAAAAAAGATGACGGGTAAAAAATTGTTATCAAAATATATGACGAATGTTAAAGTGTCACTATGATCAAAAAATAAATTATCCAAGGCTTTACGACGTGAAATTCCATATTCAACAAGAAAGTGATATCCCAGCATCTACTCAACTATATAATCAAATTTGCTTTGCAATTGCAGCAAGACATTTTCCTCCGGGACACAGACTTCCCAGTACAAGGCAACTTGCAATGCAGACTGGACTACATAGAAACACTATAAGCAAGGTATACAGACAACTAGAAATAGATGGGGTTGTTGAAGCAATAGCTGGCTCAGGTATCTATGTAAGAGATAATCTTGCTAAAAGAGAATTCAACAAATCAATTTACTCAAAAGATAAAATAAAAAAACCACCAGATCAAGAAGCAAAGAAGGTAATTGACAACTTAATAAATCTTGGATGCACTTTACAAGAAACAAGAGATTTATTGACCAATGAAATTGATTGGCGTATTAAGTGCGGATCAAGAATCATAGTCAGTACTCCTAGAGAAGATATTGGCGCTTCTATGTTAATAGCAGAAGACCTTTCTCCAACAGTGAATGTACCAGTAGAAGTTGTTCCTATGGAAGAATTAGAAAAAGTTTTGAGTAATTCAAATAGTGGCACAATTGTCACAAGCAGATATTTTTTACAGCCTCTAGAAAAAGTTGCAAGGCAGCATGGAGTCCGAGCTATTGCGGTTGACTTAAGCGACTTTCAAAAGGAATTAAAAATTCTCAAGGAATTAAATGCTGGAAGCTGTGTGGGTATTGTTAGCATAAGTCCCGGTTTATTGCGAGCAGCAGAAGTAATTATACACAGCATGCGTGGTAGCGAATTAATGCTTATGACGGCAATCTCAGATAATAACAGTAGATTACTTTCACTTTTAAAGGCTTCGAACCATATCGTATGTGATGGACCTAGTTTATCAGTTGTAGAAAATACTCTATTAAAAAATCGTTCTCAGTTGATAAGATTGCCTCAAATAATATGTGCTAAAAATTATTTAAGTAACGAAACTATAAATCAATTAAAAAAAGAAATAGGAGTTATTAATTAGACCATGATATTGAAAACTTTTAAATCAGATATAGAAATTATCAGAGAAAGAGATCCCGCTGCAAGAGGAATAGTAGAGATATTTCTTTGCTACCCAGGCTTTCAATCTATAGTTATACATAGGTTCACACATAAATTATGGCAATTAAAGATTCCTTTGATTCCCCGCCTACTAAGTCATCTTAATAGAATAGCGACAGGTATTGAAATCCATCCTGGAGCAAAGATTGGCAAAAGGGTTTTTATAGACCATGGAATGGGCGTTGTTATTGGTGAAACAGCTGAGATCGGTAATAACTGTCTACTTTATCAGGGAGTAACATTAGGAGGTACAGGTAAAAGCCATGGCAAGAGACACCCAACATTAATGGAAAATGTTGTAGTAGGAGCGGGCGCAAAAGTTCTTGGATCCATTACGGTAGGATCTAATACTCGTATTGGTGCTGGTTCAGTAGTTGTACGAAATGTTGAGGAGAATAGTACTGTCGTTGGAGTACCTGGCAGGGTTGTACATCAAAGTGGTGTCAAAGTAAATCCATTAGCTCACTCTGCCTTACCAGATGCAGAAGCTAATGTGATAAAAAATTTAATGGATAGGATAGATTCACTTGAAAATGAAATTCTTAAATTACAAAAAACACTACAATGTATAGCCAGCTCAGAATCTATTGATATTTCTAAATTAGGTGATTCTCAAAATATTAAAGACAAAGAAATTTTTGAATTTCTTGGAGATGATTAAATATTGATTTAATTTTTATCATCTTTGTCAGTTTTAGGTTGAAACATAAACATTGAATAAATAACATTTCGTCTCATATTAGTCATCATTTCGAGAAACATGTCATATCCTTCATTTTTATATTCGATTAGAGGATCTTTTTGACCATAACCTCTCAATCCAACTGATTCCCTCAAGGAATCCATGGATTGAAGATGCTCTCGCCATAAATTATCGATTTGCTGCAAAATGAAAAATCTTTCAGCTTCTCTCATTAATCCTGGACGAATCTTTTCAATTTGTGATTCCTTCAGGTCATATGCAATTCGCAACTGCTCTTGAAGATAGTTTTTTAATTCTTCTATTGACAGTAAATTGATATCAACAGGTTTAAGATCATCTAATAAATATATAAATTCTTTGACTTTAGAAATTAATTGATCAATATTCCATTCTTCAGGAGGAAGATCAGGGTTAATATAAGCATCTACAATTTCACTCATTGTTCTTTCTCCATATCCTATTACTTGTCTCTTTAAATCTATTCCTTTCAATACTCTTAGTCTTTCACCATAGACCGCTTTTCTTTGATTGTTCATTACCTCATCGTATTCAAACACTTGTTTTCTAATATCGTAATAATAGGTTTCAACTTTCTTTTGAGCACTTTCTAAAGACCTAGTTAGCATTCCTGACTCAATAGGCATATCTTCATCAACCCTAAACGCATTCATTAGATTTGCGACTCTATCACCTCCAAAAATCCTTAATAAATTATCTTCTAAAGATAAAAAGAATCTTGTACTTCCAAGATCACCTTGTCTGCCTGCTCTTCCTCTAAGTTGATTATCCACTCTTCTTGATTCATGTCTCTCAGTGCCAATGACATGTAAACCGCCAGCTTCTCTTACTTTTTCTTCTTCATGAATCAAAACCTTTTCATATTCTTGTTTTACATCAGATAAAGATTCTCTCAAAAGCTTTATCAAGTTATCATCGGTTGGTGCTTTTTCTGCAGCTGTAGCTATCCTGTCATCAAGCTCCAAGACAGAAAGTTGCCTATCTCCCCAATTTTTAACAAGTTCATTAGATAAAAGAGAGAGTTTCTTTTCAATTTGTTCATCAAGCATGCAAGGGAAAAGACTAGTTGAAGAACTTGAAATGTTCTTTTTCAAATTTGTACCACCTTTTTTAGAAAAACCGCCCTTAGATTTTGAATTTCTTTGCTTAGGAATTGGTGGCATATGCTCATTATCAGGCTTTACTAACAAAGGAATTAAAATCTCTTTTAATTTAAGCCTTGCCATATAGTCACTGTTACCGCCAAGAATTATATCTGTCCCTCTTCCGGCCATATTAGTCGCAATAGTAACAGCACCTGCTCTACCTGCCTGAGCAACAATTTCCGCCTCACGTTCAACGTTCTCTGGCTTAGCATTTAACAAATTATGTGGGATTTTTTCTTCGAATAAAAGTGAACTTAATAATTCACTTTTTTCAACACTTGTTGTACCCACTAAAACTGGTCTACCATCTCTATGGATTTGTGCAGTTTCTTTAGCAACGGCTTTCCATTTACCAATCTCTGTCTTAAATACTTGATCAGACCAATCTTTTCTCTTTCTTATTTGATTTGTCGGTATAACTGTAGATTCTAATTTATAAGTTTTCTCAAATTCAACCTCCTCAGTTTTTGCAGTTCCTGTCATTCCTGCTAAACCAGGATATAAGAGGAAAAAATTCTGATAAGTAATGGATGCTAATGTTTGAGTTTCAGGCTGAATTTTAAGATTCTCTTTTGCTTCTATTGCTTGATGTTGTCCGTCACTCCAACGCCTTCCTGGCATTACCCTACCTGTAAATTCATCGACTATCACAGCCTCATCATTTTTAATAATGTAATTTACATCTCTAATAAATAATTCTTTAGCTTTTAAAGCATTAGTTATGTAGTGTGCCCATGGATCTTGAGGATTATATAAATCATTAACTCCCAAATACTCTTCACATTTAGCAAAACCTTGATCAGTTAATATACAACTTCTCTGCTTTTCATCAACTTCATAATCCCCTTCCGGATCAATCCCATCTTTACTTAATTCTTTGGCTTTTACTAATGCTAAAGATAATTCTGAAGCTTTTTGATATTTTTCTTGGGGTCTTTCAACTTGCCCGGAAATAATTAGTGGTGTTCTAGCTTCATCAATTAGTATTGAATCAACCTCATCGATCACACAGTAGTTGAACTTTCTTTGGACCACTTCATTAATGTCGGTAGACATATTGTCCCTTAAATAATCAAATCCTAATTCGGAATTTGTAGCATAAGTGATATCACAGTCATAATTTTTCTTTCTCTCAACTGGGCTCATATCTTGCTGAATCAAACCAACGGATAAACCTAAAAAACGATGAACTTGTCCCATCCATTCAGCATCTCTTCTAGCTAAATAATCATTTACAGTAACAACGTGAACTCCTTTTCCAGTTAAAGCATTTAAATAGCAAGGTAATGTTGCAACAAGTGTTTTACCTTCTCCAGTCTTCATCTCAGCAATTTGACATTCATGTAAAACCATCCCGCCTATTAACTGAACATCAAAATGTCTCATATCAAGAACTCGTTTACTTGCTTCCCTTACGATTGCAAAGGCTTTAGGAATAGAATCTTCTAGTAATTCCTTTTGTTTCTTAATATCCAACTCTGCTGAGATTTTTAATTTAAAATTATGAGTTTCTTTTCTCAATTCTTCATCAGTTAATTGAGAAATTTCCTCTTCTAAAAAATTTATCTCTTCCACTATTGGTTGATAGCGCTTTAACTTTCGTGTATTCGGGTCTCCCAACAAAAGTTTTAGCATAAGTAACAGTCCTTAAAAAATTAATCTTATTACAAACATTATAAATTAGTGCGTTACAACAGAATGCAGAAAAACTATATCTCTTTATTTAATAGAAATGATCGACTAAGGTATTTAAATTGAGAGAACAAAGATTGCCCAACTATCTTTTACTTTTCTAAAAACTTTTTAAAAATGAAAGAAATATCTCTTGTAAACCATTCAAAAGGAGCTTTAGGGTTAAGGTTTTTTGGATTAGGTCCTTATCTTAAACCGACTAATGGATTAATTAAGCTACAAAAATTGCTTGAAAATAATACTTTTTGGGCAAAAGATAGAACAATTAAGGATCTGAAAAAATGTCTTGCTAATAGTGACGTTATAGTGAGTCTTTGGGTGCGTGACGAAATAGTTGGTTTTGGTAGAGCTTTAACCGATGGGATTTACCGCGGTGTACTTTGGGATATAGTTATAGATCAAAATTACCAAGGCAAAGGTTTTGGTAAATTAATTGTAAAAAGTCTTTTATCTTCTAAAAAAATTAAAAATACAAAGAAATTATATTTAATGACTACTAATAAAAAATTATTTTATTCTCAATTGGATTTTAAAGAGGTGACGTCTCAGAATTTGTTAATTCGTGAAATCTAAAGAACTTTTTATTTAAAAAACTCAAATAGTAAAAAATTCAATTTATCAATAAAATCAAGAAACAAATTTACTATAAAGCCATCTTATAAAAGGTCCTAAAATAGGCACTGGTCCAAAAGTTGGACCGCAAAAATCAAAGTAATCTCTGTGCTCTTTGATTAATCCATTTTCACCAAATAATAAACGAGTAGTGCCAGGATAAATAAATTCTTTACCCATAATTTTTAAACCCATTGTCCATTCAACAAATCCACAATCACCAGTTATAGAAATTGCATGAGTTTCTAAAAAAACATCATCACATCTTTTAACTAGCTTTTCTTGAGCTTTAACATATGAATCTAAGCCCTCTGTTTCCTGAGTTGGGTCTGTAAAAATAACATTCTCATTATAAAATTCAGCCCACTTTTCTTTAGTTGGTGCATCTGTGCCATAAGGTTTAGTAAATAATACCTTTAAATCCTCAATAGAAATTACTCTTGTCATTACAAAATTTTTATTAAAAATATTTTAAAAGATACAAACATTAAAAGCGGATGAAGAGATTCGAACTCTCGACATTCTCCTTGGCAAGGAGATGCTCTACCACTGAGCTACATCCGCAGAACATTGTTATCCTATCTCAAAGAAGGTATCAATGATAAAAATAATTAAT
>QCSV01000008.1 GCA_003211415.1 Prochlorococcus sp. AG-670-M15
AAAAGAATCTCTATATTTTTTATATTTTTATATGCAATAACTTCAGGAATAACTAAGTTTTCTTGATTAATATATTTTCTCAAATTTTGGAGACAATATTTTTCAAATTCAAGAAATTTTTTGTTTCTAATGTTTCTTTTAAGGAATAACTTTTTGTTTGAGAATTCTATTCGCCATGCATTATGAATATCGCCACCATGTACTTGTTCAATACTTTTTGGATAGGTTTCACCTAATTCTTCACAAATTTCGTTAATTTCAATAGGAGATAATTTTTGCATTTTAATGAAAAAGTCTGAAGTTATTGTTGTAGGCGCTGGTATAGCAGGACTAACTTCTGCAGCGATTTTATCAAAACAAGGCTTATCAGTGACTTTAATCGAATCTCATACTCAAGCCGGAGGATGTGCCGGTACTTTTAAAAGAAAGAATTATACTTTCGATGTTGGCGCAACTCAGGTTGCTGGTTTAGAGAAGGGAGGAATACATTCTAGAATTTTTGATTTTTTAGATATTCCATCCCCAGAAGCCACAATTTTAGACCCTGCTTGCATTGTTGATTTAAATGATGGTGGTAATCCTATACCTATTTGGTACGAAAAAAGTAAATGGATTGCTGAACGAGAAATGCAGTTTCCTGGGAGTCAAAGATTTTGGAAGCTTTGTACACTAATACATGAAAGTAATTGGATATTTGCTAATAATAATCCTGTATTACCAATAAGTAATTTTTGGGATTTTTCTCAACTTCTCAAAGCACTAGTACCTTCAAATCTTGTCACAGGTATCTTACTTAAATCTACTATTTTTGATCTATTGCGGATATGTGGATTATCCAAGAATGAGCGCTTGATTAAATTCTTAAATCTTCAACTAAAACTTTATTCTCAAGAGGACGTTTATAGTACTGCAGCATTATATGGATCTACTGTTCTTCAGATGTGTCAACAGCCACATGGTCTGTGGCATCTTAAAAAATCTATGCAGTCTTTAAGTGAATCATTAGAAAGTTCATTAATTAAAACTGGAGTTAATTTAATTTTTGGACAAGAAGTTAATTCTATAACTTTTGACGACGTAAATATGTGTTGGCAACTATCTGCTAATTCGAAAAAAAAATCATTTATTTATCAAGCAAAAGATGTGATTTATACCGCACCTCCACAATCTTTGCTCAAGCATTTGAAAGATCCTTTAGAAAGAAAAAAAAATTATAAAAATCGACTTAATAATTTGCCTGATCCAAGTGGAGCTTTAGTTTTTTATTCAGCATTAAAAAAGGAACATATTAAAAACACATACTCCAATCATTATCAATTTGTTTCAAAAGAATTTTGTTCGTTATTTGTATCAATTAGTGATGATGGTGATGGAAGAGCGCCAAAAGGTGAGGTTACTTTAATTGCCAGTATCTTTACCAAAACTAAAGATTGGTTTGATCTAGATAAACAAACTTACTTAAAGAAAAAAAATGGTTTCATGAAAAAAATATCCCTTGAATTGGAAAGTCAATTTGATATTGATCCTGACAAATGGCTACATAGAGAATTAGCAACTCCATTGGGCTTTGAAAAATGGACAAAAAGACCTAATGGAATAGTTGGCGGGCTTGGTCAAAATCCAGATATTTTTGGTTTATTTGGATTATCAAGTAGGACACCTTTTGAAGGTTTATGGTTATGTGGAGATTCGATTTATCCAGGAGAGGGGACTGCAGGTGTTAGTCAGTCTGCATTAATGGTTTCAAGGCAAATTTTAGCTTCCAAAGGTATAGAAAATTTTAGTTTATAAAATTTTGTCTGTTTTCTTTTGCTTCAGCAAGTTTTTTAGAAAGTAAATCCCAATTTTTTTCTTTAATAAGAGATTCCAGTATATTCAGCTTATTTTTAAAATTATTTATGGAATTTAAAACATTAATCTGATTATTAATAGCTAAATCTAAGCCTAGTTGCTCATTGCCTCCGCCAACTCTCGAAGTGTCAGCAAATCCTGTAGCAGCTAATTTTTGCGAGAGATCTAGTAAAGATTGATTATTTTTTGTTTGCGCAGTTTCTATTAGGGCAGAAGCTAAAAATATAGGCAAATGAGAAATTAGAGATACTGCTTCATCATGCTCTTTTGGTGAAGCTTGGCAAATTTCACAATCCATTGATTTTATGAGCTTGGAAATAGTTCTGACTGAATTTAAATCACTATTTT
Organism: Prochlorococcus sp. AG-670-M15; assembly: GCA_003211415.1. Taxonomy (GTDB): domain Bacteria; phylum Cyanobacteriota; class Cyanobacteriia; order PCC-6307; family Cyanobiaceae; genus Prochlorococcus_A. The sequence goes on from QCSV01000008.1 coordinate 2,200, forward strand.
GTGTTGGGGTAATAATCCATTTTGTATTTTTAAAAAGACCTTCAAAACCTGAATCAACTCCTTTTTTTTCTGTGCCTGCCATTGGATGAGATCCAATAAATAGAGGATGTGAATTTTCCCATGTATTTACAATTGGTTCTTTTACAGACCCTACATCAGTTAGTATTGTTTCCTGAGGTATTGATGCTACTAATTGTTGCGACGGACTGATCAAATCTTTGATAGGCAATGCCAAAATTATTAGCTCACATTTTTTTAATAAGCTAAGATCACAGCTAATAAAATTTGCAAGTTTTTTATCCTTAGCTTTTTTTTCATTAAATTCATTATTTGCTATTCCATAAATTGTATGATTTAGACTTTGGAGTTTTAATCCTAAAGAACCACCAATTAATCCTAATCCTACTATTCCAATTTTCATAAATTAATTAATTTAATACCCTCTTTTATTGATACCAATTTTTTGTATATTAGGTTCATAAATTTTGAATGTTTTTGAAATTAAATTAATTATAAATGCTTGAAATTTTAAGTCATCAATATTTGAAAAATTTTTTGAGAGATCAAAGTATTAATTGGGAGCATATATATTCTTTTGGGAGGATAGTTTCCAAATGTATTGAAAATGATTCTACCTATCTAATTAATTCAGAAATTTTCTCTAGCCATGATTGGTTACCTCCAATTTTGATTTCTTTATTTTTAAAGGAAGAGGATTCAACTTTTATTTTATCTAAAGAAAAAATCCAATTTATAAGCCAATTTCAGATTAATTCATTCAGAAATCTAGGTTTTAATTTTATTTTGAAAAATGATCAATTTATTTTTGCAAATCATCATGTCCACTTGATAACTATCCAAAATTTTCTTAATGATCCCAATTCTCGTAATCTTAGAAATCATCGAATAGTTTATTCAGGAATTGAGGATATAAAACAGGATTTAAAAAATCATTTTAGGATTTCTTTACTTAAAAAGGATTGGACAAAAAATTTTAAAGAATTTGAATTAATTAATCAAAAATTTATAAAAGTATATGATTCGTTGAAGAAAAAGTTCTTCTTGAGAAAGGTCTTAGGAAATAGTTATATCAATTTAGATGAAAAAGAAATTAGTTTCTTGTCAAACTTTTTTCATGAAAATTCTTTTTTTTCTGATAAATTTTTAAGCGTCAATAAAGCATTATCTCAAGGTTGGGCATGCTGGGTAAAGTTAAACGATACAAATTTAGATTGGAATTTGTATTTACAGCCAATAGATGAACTTTTTCAAATTAAGGAATTTTTTTCAAATAATAAATTTGTTTTTTTATCAGCATTGAGAAAAGATAATTTTTTCCAAATGTATTTTAAAAAGCATAGTTTAGATATTGACTTGGTTATTAATTTTAAGAGTAATTTTGAAGAGAAAAAGATTTCTTTATATATACCCTCTAAACAGTTGCTTCCTAATAATCCTCTTTTTACCAATGCAATCTTGGACAAATGCAAAAAGTTAATACTTTTTAGAAAGGGTTTAACTTTAGTGTTATCTGATGATATTGATTTAAAAACTAATCTTGCTACAGAATTAGCTGCTACTTACGGGAAGAGAGTATTGCTAGAGAAAATTCCCTCAGGTAGAAATGAAATCCTTTGCTCTAGTTTTGACTGGTGGATTATGAATTCTTATTTAATTCAAATTCCAGAACAAATTATCATTCCTTTACTTCCGATTCCGAATATGTCAGAACCCATTAATGCAATTACTGTCTCTCATAAAAAGAAGCTTTCTCAAGATTGGTTTAGAGAATTCTTTCTTCCTCAAGCTAGAATTAAACTTGAAAGATCTATTTCTCCTTTAAGAAGAAATTCAGGTAAGTTAATAATCCTAGATGGAAGAGCAAATAAAAGAAACTGGGGAAGATTACTTTTGCAAAACATTCAACCCTCAAAACAAATTAACTATATGCTACCTTTTGATTAAGTTAAGATTTTGTAAATAACTAAAGAAATATGGGAGAAGCAAAAAGACGTAAAACACTTGGTTTACCTCCAAAAAAAAATAATACTAAAACTAAAATTGATGAGTCTCCAAGATTATTTGAATGGCTTCCCTTTACAATCAATCAAAGAGATAACCTAATTAAATTAAGTATTAAGGCCAGTTGGTTTGGAATCGGAGGGTTAGTAATCTTATGGATTGTAGTGAGATTTATAGGCCCTGCTGCTGGGTGGTGGACTTTAGCTGATTCTTTATAAATCTAAGCTACTGTTTTTATATCATTAACAGCGATTGTATTAGCAGGATTGCTATTTAATGCTTTCATTGAATTAGAACTGACTTCAGTTCCTTCTGTTAATTTCTCTTTAACCATAGATTCTACTTTATTCCTGATTTCTAAGTTTTGATCAAGCCAAATAATTGTATTATCTCTTCCTTGTCCAATATTTTCTCCTTCATAACTATACCAAGCACCTCTCCTTATGATGATATTAGTCTCTTCTGCTAAATCTAATAAGCATCCTGTTGTACTAATACCTTTCCCAAAGAGAATATCAAATTCTGCAATTCTAAATGGTGGTGCAACTTTGTTTTTTGCTACTTTCACTTTTGCTCTTATGCCATATTCCTCAGTACCTCTTTTAAGAGTTTGAATTCTTCTGATATCAAGTCTTACTGAGGCGTAAAATTTTAATGCATTACCTCCTGTGGTTGTTTCTGGATTGCCGTATGTAACGCCAATTTTTAGGCGTAATTGATTCAGGAATATTACCGTACATCCAGATTTGCCAATATTTCCTGTTATTTTCCTCATTGCTTGGCTCATTAGCCTTGCTTGGCTTCCAATTACGTGATCTCCCATCTCTCCTTCTATCTCGGCTCTTGGGGTTAGTGCTGCGACCGAGTCAACAACTACAAGATCTACCGCACTCGATCTTATAAGTTGGTCAACTATTTCTAGAGCCATTTCACCAGTATCTGGCTGTGAAACTAACAAATTTTCAACATCAACACCTAAAGAGGCCGCATAAACTGGATCGAGTGCATGCTCAGCATCTACAAATGCAGCTACTCCTCCATTTTTTTGGACTTCCGCAATCGCGTGAAGCGTTAATGTAGTTTTTCCTGAACTTTCTGGTCCGTAAACTTCTACTACTCTTCCTTTTGGATAGCCTCCTCCTAATGCTAAATCTAAGGTGAGCGCTCCAGTAGATATTGTTTCTACTTTCATTCTTGAGGCGTCACCAAGTCTCATTATTGAACCTCGTCCAAAATTTCTTTCTATTTGACCTAAGACAAGACTTAATGCCTTGTCTTTTTCTTTTGATTCAGTTTTTTTCTTTTCTTCAAGGCTCATTGTTTGATTTATCGTTTAAAGTTCTTGTAATTATTCTAAATTTGGAAATTTTTATTTAAACCAAACTTCATAAATACAAACTATAGTACATCTGTACTCTAGCTGATTATCTTTAAATTGCAACTAATTCTCCAAGGTTTCCTAATTTTAATAATTTGATTTCATTACTTAATTTATTTTTATCTGATTTTTTCAAATATCCCCAATCAGCTAGGAAGCATGGAATGTGAGAAGTTTCTGAATTTTGTTTAATATCGATTAGAGTTTTTTTTCTATCTTCTATAAAGCCTAAAATTTCATAAGTTTGTGTAAGTTTTTCAGCTATTTTGATTTTTGTTCCTGATTCATAACCAAAAATAAATTCTGGAAAAATATTTAATTGTTTAAGAATTTTTTCTGCAAATATTTTACCTTTAGTTGTTATGACTCCAGTTTTTATTCCTCTTTTGCTTAATTCTTTCATAAAATTTATAATTTCAAAAAAAGGTTTATGTAAATTTACCCACGATTTAAAATCTTTATCAATTTGGTACTTGCGAGACTTATCTAACATTTTTTGTATATCTTCTGCTATCCAGGAATTTTCATTTAATATCCTCTGGCAATTTTGATGATAATTATTAATGAAATCATCTTTATTATCACTTTTTAATGGATTTTCTGTTTTTACAATTTCGTGAACAATTAGAATCATTTCCCAACCATATTTAACCCAAGGCCTAATTTCTTTGAAAGAATTTGGTACACCTTGATAAAGTTTTTGATCAATAGTGATGTTGGGTGAATTTAAATATCTTTCACAGGCCAGCAAGGAGCTATGCCAATATTCTTGCATTCCATCAACTATTACTCCATCAAAATCAAATAGAAAAATTTTTTGAAAAGACACCAATTGAATATTAGAACTGGGCCGCTAGGATTCGAACCTAGGAATGTCGAGACCAAAACCCGATGCCTTACCACTTGGCGACGGCCCATTGAATTACCATTTTAATACATGAGAAGATTTTTTTCTATCCAAAAAATACAAATTTTTTATAAACATGGCGCTAGTTTTGAAAAATAAAAATATTATTTGAATGAGCTCGATTTCCATGGCTCTAGAAATTTCTGAGCTTTTTTGATCGCCAAACTCATTATTTCAGGATACTCATAGAGTTTTTTGTTATTTTTGTGAGCAAATTCAATAAGGGGCTGCATAATTTTTCTTGCAGCACTTCCAAATGCTATTCCATCTGGGAGATTGTTTGAATTCAACAATTCATGAGTTTTTTCATTTGTTCCTCCTGCTAATTGAATTAATCCTGGTGGAAGATCTGAACCGATTTTTTCAAACAACTTAACAGCATCTCTACTTGTTGTAGGAGCAAGATCTCCAGACATTGGCCTTCCATCTAGTTGCCAAATAAGGGGAATATGTAGCTCATTCAGAATTTCATATCTTTCCCAAAGAGCTTTCAAAAGATCTTCGGGCTCTTGGGCTTTTTTGAAAGATTGATTTAATCCACAACTAATAGATATCTTGTCTAATTTCATTCCAGAACTTTTAAGGATACTTACAACTTTTATAAAAGAATCTAGGCGATTGATTTCTGTATGAATTTCTACTGCATTTGGCCTTATTTTTTGAAGTGTTGATGCTAAATCATTTTTTGACAAATTATATTCATATTCACTAATTAGATTTAGAGGACAACTATTTAAACATCTTCCACATCCATAACATTTACTCTCTTTAACTCCGAAATTATCAATTGCAAAGGTGGGGCATACTTTTTCGCATGGTCTTGGACAACTAGGGGGACATTTTGAAGGATCAAATTTTGCTTTTCGAAAGTGGATATCATTACCATCACAAATACTTATCATTAATCCAGGGGAGTTTTTAAAGACTTTTTTTGCCCAATCGATTCCTTTTTTTGCTGCATAAACTATAGATTCTTCTGCTGCAACATCTATGTAGTCGACACCAGCAGCAGTATAAATTGCACATAAATCTTCTATGGCAACAATATCTTCATTACTGGCACCACAAATTAATTTAATCCATTTATCTTTTTTATTCTTGGTTTTAATCAAACAATTTAAGTTTCAAATTCATCCAAAATATAATTACTTAATGGTTTCCATTCAAGTTTTCTTGAACCCCCCATTTCAACAACTATTGTTAGTTTATTATCGTTAGTGCAAATCTCTATTAAGCTCTCTAATTCAGATTGAGATAATACTTGACCTTCTAATAACCAAAGTAATTTATTTTTATCATTTTCATTAAATAACTCAGAAGCTTGTGGGATTACTTGTTGAACTTCCCCAAGCGCTCCGTTTCTTCCTACACTTTGATGACCAAGGTGAGGTGGTCTAACGCCATGCAATTTGAGCAAGAAAACTTCTGGATCTCCAAGCCCTCTTGCTGAAGTTATAAAAGTTTTAAAGCCTTTGGCCCTCATTCTCCTCAAAAGACGAGTTTCATAACCACCTTCAAGAGGAGCAAATATTGCGAGACATTTGTTAGTTTTTAAATCGTTATGAAACTTTTTCCCTGAGAGAAGTAATGGCATAAAAATTTCCTTTATTTCTATTTTATTTTATTTTATGGTACTTGATGATGTACAATTGTAACTCAGTGAATTTTTAAGCTCGCAAGCTAGCCGAGCCTCTGAAAATTTCACATTTTTTAGCGTTTCGTTAAAAAACTCAGGTGGGTTTATCCCGAGAGAAACTATCTATTATTTCAGATAAGTCTCGACCTTACTAATTGTTTTTTATTAACTTCACCTTAATAACTGAAGGGTTTAGATAATTGAAAAATTATTACGAGCTAGCCTAATTTAGTCTTATGTCTATCGGAATTTTAGGAAAGAAATTGGGCATGTCCCAACTTTTCGATAATAAAGGTAATTCGATACCAGTTACTCTTATAGAGGCTGGTCCGTGCCGCGTCACTCAATTGAAAACAACTGCTTTGGATGGTTATACCGCCGTTCAGATAGGTTATGGCTTGTCCAAAGAGAAGCATTTAAGTAAACCTGAAAAGGGACACTTATTGAAATCAGGTGAAGAACTTTTAAAGCATTTGAAAGAATATAGGGTTGAAGAAACTTCATCTTATGAAATCGGAAAACAAATAACTGTAAAAAACTTTGAGGTTGGTCAAAAAGTTGATATCAGTGGCAAATCCATGGGTAGAGGTTTTGCAGGTTACCAGAAAAGACATGGTTTTAGCAGGGGTCCTATGAGTCATGGTTCAAAAAATCATAGAGCACCAGGATCTACAGGAGCAGGAACAACTCCGGGTAGAATTTATCCAGGGAAAAGAATGGCAGGAAGATATGGAGGAAAACAGATAACTACCAAAGGATTGTTAGTTCTAAAAATTGATGATCAGAAGAATTTGCTTGTAGTAAAGGGTTCTGTTCCAGGTAAGCCCGGCTCAATTGTAAACATTAAGCCAAATAATGTTGTAGGCAAAAAAGGAGGTGAAAAATCATGACAACACTTGAAACTTTAAAGTGGGATGGTAAAAAATCAGGCAAAGTTACTCTTGATTTAGCAGTTGCTAAAGAAACTTCTTCGGCAGACTTAATCCATAGAGCAGTCCTTAGACAGCTAGCAAATAAAAGACAAGGGACAGCATCAACTTTGACAAGATCTGAAGTGCGCGGGGGCGGTAGAAAGCCATACAAACAAAAAGGTACAGGAAGAGCTCGTCAAGGATCAATAAGGACACCCTTAAGACCTGGTGGCGGAATTATATTTGGACCGAAGCCACATTCTTATAATCTTGATATGAATCGTAAGGAACGTAGATTAGCTCTTAGAACAGCTCTTATGTCCAGAGTATCTGATATGAAGGCTGTTGAAGATTTTGGATCTACTTTAAGTCAGCCTAAAACAAGTGATATCATCAATGGCCTTGCTCGATTAGGTATACAAAAAACTGAAAAAGTTTTGGTTATTCTTGATAGCCCTTCCGATATTATAAAAAAATCCATTAATAATATTGAGAAAGTAAAATTAATCGCCGCCGATCAATTAAATGTATTTGATATTCTCAATGCCAATAAATTGGTAATAGGTCAATCAGCGATAGATAAAATTCAGGAGGTTTATGCATCATGAGTAAATTATTCGATTCTCGTTTAGCCGATGTAATACGAAAGCCAGTTATTACTGAAAAAGCTACAAATGCACTAGATCTTAACCAATATACTTTCGAAGTAGATCATAGAGCGGCTAAACCACAAATAAAGGCAGCTATTGAAGCCTTGTTCAGTGTTAAAGTTATAGGAGTTAACACTATGAATCCTCCTAGGAGAACAAGAAGAGTCGGGAAATTTTCCGGTAAACGTTCTCAGGTCAAGAAGGCAATTGTACGTCTTGCTGAAGGAGACACAATCCAACTATTTCCAGAATCTTAAGGAGTTTTAATCATGGCAATACGTAAATTTAAACCTTATACACCTGGCACTAGGCAGAGAGTAGTTACTGACTTTAGTGAAATCACAAGTGCAAAACCTGAAAGATCACTAATAGTTTCAAAACATAGAGTTAAAGGCAGGAATAATCGTGGAGTTATCACTTGTCGTCATCGTGGAGGTGGTCACAAAAGGCAATATAGATTGGTCGACTTTAAAAGAGATAAAAGAAATATAAACGCTAAAGTTGCAGCTATACACTATGATCCTCATAGAAATGCAAGGTTGGCACTTTTATTTTACGAAGATGGTGAGAAAAGATATATTATCGCTCCAGCAGGAGTAAAAGTCGGACAAATTGTCATTTCTGGAGAAAGTGTTCCAATTGAAGATGGAAATGCAATGCCGCTTTCTGTTATGCCATTAGGATCTAGTGTTCATTGTGTTGAGTTATACGCAGGTAGGGGTGCTCAAATGGTTAGATCCGCAGGAGCTAGTGCTCAAGTTATGGCAAAAGAGGGAGATTATGTTGCTTTAAAACTCCCATCTACTGAGGTAAGACTTGTAAGAAAAGAATGCTACGCAACTCTTGGTGAAGTAGGTAATTCTGAAATAAGAAATACTAGCTTAGGTAAAGCAGGAAGAAGAAGATGGCTTGGAAGAAGGCCGCAAGTAAGAGGTAGTGTAATGAACCCATGTGATCATCCACATGGAGGAGGAGAGGGAAAAGCACCAATTGGTAGAGCAGGCCCAGTTACTCCATGGGGTAAGCCAGCTCTTGGACTAAAGACACGTAAAAAGAACAAACCAAGTAATAAATTAGTTGTTCGAAGACGCCGTCGCGTTTCTAAGAGGAGTAGAGGAGGAAGAGACTCTTGATTACTTCATTTATTATTTCAATTTCTATTACATAATCATGGGACGTTCACTAAAAAAAGGACCTTTTATAGCAGATAGCCTGCTCAAGAAGGTAGAAAAACAAAATACCGATAATGACAAGTCTGTTATCAAAACTTGGTCAAGATCCTCTACGATTTTACCTTTAATGATCGGTCACACAATCGCTGTACATAATGGCAAGACTCACATTCCAGTATTTATTACTGAACAAATGATTGGTCATAAACTCGGTGAATTTGCTCCTACACGCACTTACCGAGGTCATATAAGAGATAAGAAAGGAGCAAAATCATGACAAAAACACCTGAAACAACAAAAACAGCAATTGCTCATGGGAATTATGTTCGCGGATCAGCCTCTAAGGTAAGAAGAGTTTTGGATCAAATAAGGGGTCGTTCATATAGAGATGCATTGATTATGTTGGAATTTATGCCTTACAGATCTACTGATCCCATTACTAAAGTATTAAGATCTGCAGTTGCTAATGCAGAGAATAATCTTGGATTGGATCCATCTACCTTGGTTATTTCCTCAGCATGGGCTAATAATGGCCCTGTAATGAAGAGGTATAGGCCTAGAGCACAAGGTAGAGCTTTTTCTATCAAAAAACAGACTTGCCATATTAGTATTTCTGTTGAATCTGCTCCTATTCAAACTAATGCGGAGGTACAAAACTAATGGGACATAAAATACATCCTTCTGGATTAAGGTTAGGAATTACACAAGAGCATCGCTCCAAATGGTTTGCTACTTCAAAGACATATCCAATCCTTCTTGAAGAAGATTATAAAATTCGTACTTTCATACAAAAAAAATATGGTGCAGCAGGAATTAGTGATGTACTTATAGCTAGAAAAGCTGATCAACTGGAACTCGAATTAAAAACTGCAAGGCCAGGAGTGATAGTTGGAAGACAAGGAAGTGGTATTGAAGAATTAAGATCAGGAATTCAAAAAACTATAGGCGATAGGACAAGGCAAGTCAGAATAAATGTTGTTGAAGTTGAGCGAGTTGACGCTGATGCTTTTTTACTGGCTGAATACATTGCGCAACAACTTGAAAAAAGAGTCGCTTTTAGAAGAACTATAAGAATGGCCTTACAAAGGGCTCAAAGAGCTGGAGTCCTAGGCCTTAAAATACAAGTAGGAGGAAGATTGAATGGTGCTGAAATTGCTAGAACAGAATGGACTAGAGAAGGTAGAGTTCCTCTACATACTTTGAGAGCTGAAATTGACTATGCAACACGAGAAGCTAATACTACTTACGGTGTTTTAGGCATTAAAGTTTGGGTTTTCAAAGGAGAAGTTCTGCCTAAAGAAGAACAAACAATTCCAGTGGGTGCAAACCCTAAGAGGAAAGTTAGTAGAAGACCTCAGCAATTTGAGGATCGTTCAAATGAGAATTCATAGGAGGTATAAAAATGCTTAGTCCAAAACGTACTAAATTTCGTAAACAACATAGAGGCAGAATGAGGGGGGTAGCCTCTAAAGGCAATACTATTGCTTTCGGTCAATTTGCTCTACAAGCTCAAGACTGTGGCTGGGTAACTGCTCGTCAGATTGAAGCAAGCAGAAGAGCTATGACCAGATATATCAAACGTGGTGGTCAAATATGGATAAGAATATTTCCTGATAAACCCGTCACCATGAGACCTGCCGAAACCAGAATGGGTTCTGGTAAAGGTAACCCGGAGTTTTGGGTCGCAGTTGTAAAACCTGGAAGAATACTTTTTGAAATGGGTGGTGAGGATATCACTGAGGAAATAGCAAAAGAAGCTATGCGTCTAGCTCAATATAAACTTCCTGTAAAAACTAAATTTATCTCCAATGATAAAAATCTAGAAAATTCCTCCCAAGAAAATTCAAAAAATAGTAAAAAATCTCAAGAGGAGGTTAAACAATGAAAAACTCAGAGTCACTTAAGGAATTTAAAAAATTAAATTCTGTACAAATTACTGAAAAGATTGACCAATTACGAAAAGATCTTTTTGATTTGAGATTCAAGCAAGCTACAAGACAGCTGAATGAAACTCATAAATTTAAAATTATCAAGAAACAAGTTGCGCAATTACTCACTCTCAGTAAGAGTCAATCTCCTTCTAAAACAACTTCTGATTAATTATTAATTATGGCACTTAAAGAAAGAATTGGTACTGTTGTTAGCGACAAAATGGATAAAACAGTTGTTGTTGCTGTTATTAACAGATATCCACATCCCACTTATAAAAAAATTGTAAGTAGAACTACACGATATAAGGCGCATGATCCAGAAAATACATGTGTTTTAGGTGATCGAGTTAAAATTAGAGAAACTAGACCGCTCAGTGCTCATAAAAGATGGGCAATAGAAGAGATTCTCAATAAAACAAGTCAGGCTAAGGAGGTTAAAAAATGATTCAACAAGAAACTTATTTAACAGTTGCCGATAATAGCGGAGCAAAAAGACTTCAATGTATTAGGGTTTTAGGTTCTAATAGAAGGTATGCGCATGTCGGAGATGTAATCGTAGCAACTGTAAAAGATGCTCTTCCTAACATGGGAGTTAAGAAATCTGAAGTTGTTAAAGCTGTTATTGTCAGAACTAAAGCAACATTAAGAAGAAATACTGGTAATTCAATCAGATTTGATGACAATGCCGCAGTATTGATTAATGAAGATAAGAATCCAAAAGGTACGAGAGTCTTTGGTCCTGTAGCTAGAGAACTGCGGGATAAAAATTATACAAAGATTGTTTCTCTTGCTCCGGAGGTAATTTAAATGTTGGATTCATTAAAGCAAAAGAAAAATTTCCAGAGAATAAAAATGAGAATCAAAACTGGAGATTTGGTAAAAGTAATTAATGGCAAGGATAAAGGGAAAACTGGTGAGGTTTTAAAAACTATTCCTCTTGAAAATAGAGTTGTTGTAAAGGGAATTAACCTTAGGACTAAACATGTAAAACCAACTCAGGAAGGAGAAACTGGAAGAATACTTACAGAAGAAGCATCTTTACATGCATCAAATGTAATGTTCTTTTCAAAGGATAAAAATCTTACAAGTAAGATTGAATACTTTATTGATAAAGAGGGGGTTAAGAAAAGAAGATTGAAGAAAACTGGTGAAGTAATTGATTAATTTTTCATCAGAAACCAGATTTCAACTTTTTCTAATTTATCAATTCTGACAAAGACCAGAATTAACAAAAAATTATGACTCTAAAAAATCGCTACAAAGAATCAATAAGACCAAAACTTTTAAAGGACCTTGGTCTTAAAAATATTCATCAGGTACCTAAAGTTGTCAAAGTCAACGTTAACAGAGGTCTTGGTGAGGCAGCTTCAAATTCGAAAGCTCTAGAAGCCTCTTTAAACGAAATGGCAACAATTACAGGACAAAAGGCCCTTGTAACTAGGGCTAAAAAAGCTATCGCGGGTTTTAAAATTCGTGAAGGCATGCCGATTGGTTGTACTGTTACTTTGAGAGGAGACAGGATGTATTCCTTTTTGGAGAGATTTATAAATCTAGCTTTACCAAGAATAAGAGACTTCAGAGGAGTTAATCCAAAAAGTTTCGATGGAAGAGGGAATTATACCGTTGGAGTGAAAGAGCAATTGATTTTTCCTGAAATCTCTTTTGATAAAATAGATTCAATAAGAGGTATGGATATAACTATTGTAACTAGTGCAAAATCAGATCAAGAAGGTAAAGCTCTTTTGCAGGAGTTAGGAATGCCTTTTAGTAAGAATTAAATTAAAACTATGTCAAATCACGATCCTATTTCAGATATGCTTACTCGAATTAGAAATGCGAGTCAAAAAAAGCATACAACCACAACAATCCCAGGTTCAAAAATGTCCTTAAGTATCGCCAAAGTGCTTCAAAAAGAGGGATTCATTTCTGATATTAATGAGGAAGGTGAAGGGTACAAATCACAAATAATACTCGGTCTCAAATATAGTGGTAAAAATAAATTTCCTACTATCCGATCTATGCAAAGAGTTAGTAAACCTGGTTTGAGAATATATAAAAATACTAGAGGTTTACCAAAAGTTCTTGGAGGTCTTGGAGTTGCCATAATTTCAACTTCTAAAGGCGTTATGAGTGATCGCGATGCTAGAAAGCAAGGCATTGGCGGCGAAGTCCTCTGCTATGTTTATTAAGGAGAATTAATCATGTCAAGAATCGGAAAAACACCAGTACTTATTCCAGAGAAAGTTACAGTTGATTTTGATGGATTAACAGTTACAGTGAAAGGCCCAAAGGGTGAGTTAAAACGTCTCATGCCTGAGGGAGTTAGTTTTGATAAGAAAGATAATACTGTTGTCGTAAGTCCTACTACAACCAAAATACATTCAAGGCAGAGACATGGTTTATGTAGAGCTTTAATTGCAAATATGGTTGAAGGTGTTACTCAAGGTTTTTCAAAGAAACTAGAAATAGTTGGCGTTGGATCAAGAGCACAAGTAAAAGGTAAAAATCTAGTTGTAAGTGCAGGATATAGTCATCCTGTAGAAATGATCCCCCCTGATGGTATAACATACAAAGTTGAGAGTAATACAAACGTTACCGTATCTGGAATTGATAAGGAAATTGTTGGCAATGAAGCAGCAAAAATCAGATCAATTAGACCTCCAGAGCCATATAAAGGAAAAGGAATTAAATACCATGATGAGAGAATTCTCAGAAAAGCTGGTAAATCTGGCAAAAAATAATTCGAATTAAAAAAATGACCAAACTTTCCAGGAAATTACAAACCCAAAAAAGGCATAGAAGATTAAGGAGATTCTTAATTGGAGATGCAACGCGTCCAAGATTAACTGTTTTTCGCTCTAATAACCATATTTATGCTCAGGTCATAGATGATAGCGCTCAAACAACTATTTGCTCAGCTTCAACTATTGATAAGGAACTAAGAGAAAAATCTGAGAAATTATCTGCTGATTGTAATTCTTCTTCCATCGTTGGAAAATTATTAGCAAAGAGAGCGATAAAAAAAGGTATTAAGCAAGTAATTTTTGACCGTGGAGGTAATTTATATCACGGCAGAGTAAAGGCACTTGCAGACGCTGCTCGTGAAGCTGGCCTAGAATTCTAACTCTTAATTTTTTACTATGACTGACACTTCAACAAAACAAGAAATTCAATCCAAGAACGATAACGTTCCTGGAGCAATGCCCGTAGAACAAAAAAAGAATAATCGTAATGATCGAAAAAGAAATAGAAGAGGTGATTCAAAAAATCTAGAGAGAGATTCTGATTGGCAAGAAAGAGTTGTTCAAATTCGTCGTGTTTCTAAGACTGTTAAGGGTGGGAAAAAAATGAGTTTTAGAGCAATTGTTGTTGTAGGTAATGAGAAAGGTCAAGTTGGAGTTGGAGTTGGTAAAGCAGGGGATGTCATTGGTGCGGTGAGAAAGGGAGTGTCAGATGGTAAAAAGAATCTTGTTAGGGTCCCCTTAACCCCAAATAATTCAATACCGACTTTATCTAAAGGTAGAGATGGTGCTGCTAATGTACTAATTAGACCAGCTGCCCCAGGTACAGGTGTAATTGCTGGTGGTTCAATAAGAACAGTTTTAGAATTAGCCGGTATAAAAAATGTCCTAGCAAAAAGATTGGGTAGTAAAACACCTTTGAATAATGCAAGAGCTGCTATGGTAGCTCTTGCTCAATTAAGAACACACAAATCTGCCTCAAGGGAGAGAGGCATCTCACTTGAACAGCTCTATTCTTAAAATTATGACTTCAACATTAAATACACTTAAATCAAACTCAGGGTCGAGAAAGAAAAAATTAAGAAAGGGTAGAGGTATTGCAGCCGGTCAGGGTGCTTCATGTGGTTTTGGAATGAGAGGGCAAAAGTCACGTTCTGGAAGGCCCACACGTCCAGGTTTTGAAGGAGGCCAAATGCCCTTATATAGAAGAGTTCCAAAATTAAAGCACTTTGAAATCATTAATCAAAAGAACTTTTCTATAATTAATTTAGAAAAATTAAATGATTTCAAAGATAACGATACTGTTAACCTAGATTCCTTAGTTAAGAAAGGATTGATTTTCAAGCCAAAATTTCCTTTAAAAATCCTCGGTAGTGGAAAAATAAATGTAAAGCTAAAAGTCCAAGCTCATGCATTCACAAAAGTTGCAAAACAAAAAATTGAGGACGCAGGTGGATCCTGCGAGCTTATAAATAACAAGTAAATTTATTGAAAATTTAGGTAAGCTTCAAAATGTTTGTCAACAAAAGTAGAAATCCTAGTGCTTCTGAAATACTTTCCCAATTATTTTTAAATAAAGAGCTTAGGAGTAGAGTTTTAACAACTTTAGGTCTTCTCCTTTTAGTAAGACTTGGTATCTATATCCCCATGCCAGGTATTGATAGAGTTGCTTTTAAAAGTTTTATAGATCAAGGGGGTCAATTAATAGGTTTTTTAGATATTTTTACTGGAGGAGGAATTTCAACCTTAGGAATATTCGCATTAGGCATCCTTCCTTTTATCAACGCATCAATTATTATTCAGCTTCTTACAGCTTCATTACCTGTGCTTGAAGATTTACAAAAAAATGAAGGAGAAGCGGGAAGAAGAAAAATTGCTCAAATAACTAGATATGTTTCATTAGGATGGGGGTTTTTGCAAAGTATAATTTTTTCCTTAATTCTTAGACAATATTCTATTCAGGGGATAAGTGAAACTACATTTGTCTTGCAAACCTCTATTGCCTTAGTTACTGGTTCAATGTTAGTTATGTGGTTTAGTGAAATTATTACGGAGAAAGGTATAGGTCAAGGAGCTTCACTGGTAATTTTTTTGAATATTGTTTCGACTTTACCTAAGGCTCTAAGTTCAACCATTGAAAAAGCTCAAACAGGCGATAGAGGAGATGTTTTAGGTATAGCAGTTTTACTTGGAGTATTTTTACTGACAATTGTTGGGATCATTTTTGTCCAAGAGGGAGCGAGACGCATTCCTATTGTTAGTGCAAAAAGACAGATAGGAAATTCAACACTACTTCCTACAAGGCAAAGTTATTTACCTTTGAAATTAAATGCAGGAGGAGTCATGCCTATAATATTTGCATCTGCTTTAATCTTTTTACCTATAACTATTGCAAATGTTACGGGTAATCCAGTTTTAATTAATTTAGCGAGTAGTTTAAATCCCGGATCTTCTAATCCATGGCCGTATGCTCTTACATTCTTCTCGTTGATTTTGGGGTTCTCCTATTTTTATGCATCCCTTACTATCAATCCAGTTGATGTAGCTTCAAATTTAAAGAAAGGAGGAGTAGCGATACCAGGAGTTAGACCAGGAACTAATACAGCAAAATATCTATCAGGTATACAAAATAGGTTGACATTACTGGGAGGATTATTTCTTGGTTCAGTAGCTATAATCCCAGCTGCAGTAGAGAGAGCTACAAATGTTCAGACCTTTCAAGGTTTAGGAGCAACTTCATTACTTATTCTTGTGGGTGTTGCTATAGATACTGCTAAGCAAATTCAAACTTATGTTATCTCACAAAGGTATGAGGGAATAATTAACAATTAATGAAGAAACATCTACTATTTTTAGGAGCTCCTGGGGCAGGGAAAGGGACTCAAGCGGAATTGCTAAGTCAAACTAATTCTTATCTACACCTTTCTACTGGTGAATTATTAAGAAAAGAAATCGAAATGAATACTGACCTTGGTATTCAGGTTAAGGATATTATGAATCGAGGGGAACTTGTTAGTGATGAACTCGTATTAAAGATAGTAAGACAAAATTTAGCCAAGGATAACAAAGGTTGGATTCTAGATGGTTTCCCAAGAAATTTATCTCAAGCAAATTCATTGAATGAAGTCTTAAATGAAATAAATCAACCTTTGGAATTAGTTTTTTATTTAGATATTCCTGAAGAAGTACTAATAAATCGCTTGCTTTTAAGAGGAAGAAAAGATGATACAAAAGAGACAATTAGAACAAGAGTTGACATTTATAAAAAAACTACAGAACCATTGATTCAATATTTTAAAGATCTCTCATTGTTAGAATATATTGATGCTGATAGAGATTTAAAAACCATTTCCTCTGATATCAAACAAAAAATGGCTTGATGATGATGTAGAATATAGTATTAACGTTTTATTTGTTAAACCCCTATGAAGGTCAGATCTTCAGTCAAAAAAATTAGTCCTGACGATCAGATCGTGAGGAGAAGAGGTAAAATCTATGTTATTAACAAGAAAAGACCTCGCAATAAACAGCGTCAGGGTTAAACTTCAACCCTTAAATTCAAACTCTTATTTATTCAAAACACGTGGCCAGGATTGCAGGAATTGACATACCTCGCGAAAAGCGAGTTGAAATTGCACTTACATATGTCTATGGAATTGGTTTGACGAGATCGAAGCTAATTCTTGCTAATACGGGTGTAAACCCAGATACTCGTGTCAAAGACCTTTCAGATTCTGATGTGCAAAAACTTAGAGGTGCCACAGAAGAATTCACTTTAGAAGGGGATTTGAGAAGAAAAGAGGGAATGGCTTTAAAACGTCTACAAGATATAGGGTGTGTAAGAGGAAGAAGACATAGAATGAGTCTTCCAGTAAGAGGTCAAAGAACTAGAACCAATGCAAGAACAAGACGGGGTTCAAGGAAAACAGTTGCTGGAAGAAAAAAATAATTAAATAAATTTATCTACAAATTGAAGATGCAAAAACACTTTTGCAAGCAATTAAGGATCAAGGCTGGAACGATATTAATTGGGCTGCATACATTAGGGCAGATAACATTGATGCTGAGCTAGCTCAGCTTATGGTTGATACAGGTATGAGCTATTTTGAAATAGGTATCACTTCGGGGTCTCAAGAACTTGTTAGAAAAATGAGATTAGCGTATGACCTTGAAACTGTATTAAATAATTGCAGAATGCTAGTCAAATCAGGTTTCAAGAATCATGTTTCAGTCAATTATTCATTCAATGTTTTTGATGAAACGCCCAGCACAATAAGACAAACAATTGCTTACCATAGAGAATTAGAAAATATTTTTGGTAAAGGCTTAGTTGATCCAGCTATATTCTTTATAGGTTTGCAACCTCATACTCTTCTAGAGAAGTACGCCTTGGAACATAAAATTTTGAAGCCAAATTATAATCCAATGAGCATGATGCCCTGGACAGCAAGGAAACTTCTTTGGAATCCAGGCTCATTAGGGAAAAAACTTGGTCAGGTTTGTTTAGAAGCTTTTGATAATAAAGAAGATGAATTTGGCAAAACAGTTATAGACATTCTTGAGAGAGAATATGGAAAGTCCTCCTTAAAAGAATCTTTAAAAGTCCGTCCCTTATCAGAAAGGAAATTAGCTCATTCTAAATAATAAATTCAACCGTTATCAATCCTCTCTCTCAATTGAACTAGAAATTCCTTTAGATTTTAATGATTCTGAGTAGAATTCTGCAGGCTCTAAATCACAAACAATTACCAAACCTATACCCGTATTATGTGCCTCAAGCATTATGGCGATAGCATCTTGCTCGCTTAATTGCGGCACAACTTCTCGTAGTGAAATAGTTACATACTCCATAGAATTAACTGGGTCATTATGAAGTAAAACCTTATATTTCGGAGATTTATTTTTTGATTCAGCAGGTTTCTTTTCAATCACTGCTGAATTATTACTTACACTTTGTTCTGACTTTATAAATAGCATTAAAATTTGTTAAATTCTAAGATTTACTAATTATTATATATTAATTATTCTTTCCATTGCATCAATGACGTTTGATCGTGAGTTAAATGCTGACAACCGAAAATAACCCTCTCCTGACAATCCAAATCCGCTCCCAGGGGTTCCCACTACACTAACTTTTTGAAGAAGGAAATCAAAAAAGTCCCAAGATGTCATTTGATCAGGAACTTTAATCCAGATATAAGGAGCATTCTCCCCACCATAAACTTTATATCCTGCATTTTGAAGTTTATTTTTCATGATTTTCGCATTTTTCATATAAAAATCAATTAATCCTTTGACCTGTTTCTTCCCTTCAAGAGAATAAACAGCCTCTGCTCCTCTTTGAACCACATAACTTACTCCATTGAACTTTGTAGATTGCCGCCTATTCCAAAGAGGCCATAAGTCTATTTCCTCATTTGTTGAACTAAAACCTTTGAGATTTTTAGGTATTACTGTAAAAGCACATCTAACTCCAGTGAATCCTGCATTCTTTGAAAAAGATCTAAATTCAATAGCACAATCTTTTGCCCCCTCAATCTCATATATTGAGTGTGGAATATCATTATCTTGAATAAATGCTTCATAAGCTGCATCAAAAAGTATAAGAGATTTGTTTTGAAGTGCATAGTCAACCCACTTTTTCAATTCTTTTTTTGTGATAGTTGCTCCAGTCGGATTATTTGGAAAACAAAGATATAAAATATCAACTTTTTTTTCAGGTAGTTTTGGCAGAAAGTTGTTCTCCTCGTTTATTGCAAGATACGTTAAGCCTTGATAAGTACCATTTTCAAGAGCATTTCCAGTTCTGCCTGTCATCACGTTACTATCTACATAAACAGGGTAAACAGGATCTGTTACAGCAATTGAATTATCTTTGCCAAGAATATCTAAAATATTGCTACTATCGCATTTAGAGCCATCTGAAACAAAGATTTCTTCAGGTGTAATTTGACAGCCTGTCGAAATAAAATCATTCTCAGATATTTTTTCTCTCAGCCAAGAATAACCTTGTTCTGGTCCATAACCTCTGAAACCGTCTGTTGTTCCCATGTCATCTAAAGCTTTACCCATAGCCTTTATGCATGCTCTAGGTAATGGTTCTGTAACATCTCCTATGCCAAGCCTAATAATTTCAGCACTCTTATTTGATTGAGAATATATTTTTACTCTTTTAGCAATTTCAGGGAATAAATAGCCTGCTTTGAGTTTTAAATAATTTTCGTTTACTTGAACCACTTTAGAAAAAAAATTTCACCAATATTAGAATAATGTATCAACGTGCTTTAGTGGTGATTAGATGTTAAAATTATTTTAGTTATGATTAATTATAGAGATAATCATAGCTGTGAATTCAATTTCAATTAGTTTGAAAATCGTTTAAAGCTTTATAAATAGCAGAATTCAATCACTATTAACTTTATTAATTTTTAAAAAGTAAATAATAATAGCTAAAAAAATTGCTTTATTAAAAAATAAATAAATTCAAATTTTTTAATTTAGACGATTTTCAAAATCCAAATCATTCAGAATCAATCATATGTCTCAGCAAATTATCATCGCTGAGCAGGCTCGAATAGCAGCACTACTCACAGATGATCGAGTTGATGAATTAATCGTCGCAACAGGTCAATATCAAATTGGCGATATTTTTTTAGGAACAGTTGAAAATGTTCTTCCTGGCATTGATGCCGCTTTTATAAATATTGGTGAAAGTGAGAAAAATGGATTTATCCATGTTTCAGATTTAGGTCCACTAAAACTTAAAAAAGGGACATTTGGAATAACTGAATTACTAGAACCAAAACAAAAAGTTCTAGTACAGGTAATAAAGGAACCCACAGGATCTAAAGGGCCCAGACTAACCGGAAGTATTTCAATCCCAGGAAAATATTTGATATTACAGCCATATGGTCAAGGAGTGAATATTTCAAGAAAAATAAATACAGAAACAGAACGAAGCCGTTTGAAAGCTCTTGGCGTTTTAATAAAACCACCTAGCACAGGCTTGTTATTTAGAACAGAGGCTGAAAAGATAAAAGAAGAATTTTTAATTGAAGATTTAGAACATTTAATTCAACAATGGGAAAATGTACTAAAAGTTTCTGAGGCTTCTAGTCCACCAAATTTAGTAAAAAGAGATGAAGATTTCTCTCTTAAGATCTTAAGAGATCATATTAAAGAATCAACTAAAAGCATAATTATCGATAGTAAATTTTCAGTTGCAAGGGCAAAAGATTTTTTAATAAATTATGAATCTGATATTGAAATTGAATTTCACGATAACAGTTTAAACCATGATATTTTCGATAAGTACGAAATTAAGAAAACAATTCAGAAAGCTCTTCAACCGAGAGTAGATCTTCCTTCGGGGGGTTATATAATTATTGAACCTACTGAAGCTTTAACAGTAATCGATGTAAACTCTGGATCATTTACAAGATCCGCCAACTCTAGACAAACCGTTTTGTGGACAAACTGCGAAGCAGCAGTTGAAATCTCAAGACAAATGAAATTAAGAAATATAGGTGGAGTTATAGTGGTAGATTTTATTGATATGGAATCTAGAAGAGATCAATTCCAGTTACTCGAGCATTTTACCTCAGCGATAAAAGATGATTCTGCTAGGCCTCAAATAGCTCAGCTTACTGAATTAGGCTTAGTAGAGTTAACCAGAAAAAGACAAGGTCAGAGTATATATGAATTATTCGGTAAAAAATGTTCTACATGCAATGGTACAGGACATGTAGAGAATATATTAAATCACGAAATTTCTAACTTAAAAATTAAAAATGTTGAAAATAAATCTAATCAATCAAACAATCTAAAATCATTAGAAATAGATACTTCTAAATCAAATGATGATCAGGAAAAAATAATTGACAAGGAATTACTTAACTCCAAAGATCTAAGTAAAGAGAATTCTTCTAATAAAAAAGAAAATGATAATTTAAACCAAATAAATGCAAAAGAAAAAAATATAATAACAGTTGATCTTACTAATGAAGAAAAAATTGTTTTCAGTCAGTTAGGTATTAATCCACTTATAAAGTTAGGTAAAGAATATCTCACCAGCAATAATTTTGCGCGTTTAAAAGAGAGTAATAAAGAAATGGAAAAACCCTTAGATAATAAAAAAACAAAAGCAAAACAAATTAAAAAAATCTCAAAATCAGGCGAAGAAAAGGTTCAAATAAAAATTGCACCAAATGCACATCCTACAGATAAATCAACAAATACAACATATGAAAATAATGAAGTTATATTTACAGATAAACAGGATGAAATTGAACTTACAGATGAGCTAAACAATGCAAGGAAAAAAAGAAGAAGATCTTCAGCAAGCATTGAATAAAGTATCCGAAGTTGGAATAGATGAAGTTGGAAGGGGAGCAATTTTTGGTCCAGTTTTTTCAGCAGTTGTAGTATTAACTGAAAAAAATAAATCTACCTTAAAACAATTTGGTGTAACTGATAGTAAAAAACTAACTCCCAAAAAAAGAAAATTACTTTTACCACAAATTTTATTACTCTCTTCAGATTATGGAATTGGGCAATCTTCTGCTAGAGAAATAGATAAATTAGGCATCAGAGTTGCCACAGAGCTTTCAATGATAAGAGCTTTAGAAAAATTAAAAGTGAAGCCTTCTGAATTAATAATTGATGGCCCCTTATTATTAAGGCCATGGAACGGAATTCAGAAAAACATAATATCTGGAGACTCAAAGTTTATCTCGATAGCTTCAGCAAGCATAGTTGCCAAAGTTTCTCGAGACAATCTAATGGAGAGGTTAGAAAAAAAATACTCAGGATACTTGATATTTAAAAATAAAGGTTATGGTACCAGAGAGCATCTTTCATTAATCAAAAAAAATGGAATCACTAAACTTCATAGGCAAAGCTTTTTAAAAAAATCAGATCTTATTTAATTCACACCAATCTAAAAAATCTTTTACTAGTTGCTGTTGAACTCTTGACTTTATACCCAAAAGAATTCCATTTAGTACCGAATGACCAGTAGATTCCAAAATTTTCTTAGGTACCAGCTTGAGTAGAGGGGGTTGGCTAACAGATACCCCAAGAAGTGCCTCACCTTCTAACCCAATATCAGTCGCTTCCAAATTAGCTTTCAAAATAAGATTAAAATCATCTATTATCCCCAAACCATCCAGTGTACTTTCAAGGGCGCTCATTTTTAAAATTCCACCTTTATTTTCTACCGCAATTGAGACAACAGGATTAATATCTAATTGAAAAACCTTAAAACTTGTTACTGTATACTTATATCTACCTACTCCTTCAGGTTCTAATTTTCTGGAGTCAAGCATTGCTCCGACAACTCTTTCTTCTTCCAAAAGATATTTAGAAAGATATTCTTTATTACATGTTACGGAAAGCTTTAGTTTCTGTTTAGCATCAAAAGACAATAGCATTTTCTATATTCTCCCAATGCTTATTTGATCTATTTTTTTTTTACAATTAATCATGCGCAAACAAGTTGCATATTTGGGTCCTAAAGGAACATACGCAGAAAAAGCAGCTCATATATTATCAAAGCTTGCCAATTTTCAGACACCTATATTTGTACCATGTAATGGGTTACATTCGGTCATTAAATCAATAGCGTACAACAATTGTGATGCTGCTGTAGTGCCTATAGAAAATTCCGTAGAAGGGGGAGTCACGGCAACTCTAGATGCACTTTGGAAATTTCCTGAAATCTTCATAAATAAAGCAATTGTCTTACCAATAAAACATGCATTAATTAGTGATGGAGAACTTTCAAATATTTCAGAAGTATTATCTCATCCTCAAGCACTAGCTCAATGTTCAGAATGGTTGTCAGAAAATCTTCCAAATGCAATTCCTCTCCCAACAAATTCAACATCAGAAGCTGTCAATATGGTTAAGGGAAGTAGATTCAGAGCTGCTATCGGTTCAAAATCATTAATTAAAATCGAAGGACTTAAAGAACTAGCCTTTCCGATCAATGATGTTCCAGGAAATTGTACTAGATTTGTCTTATTGAGCAAGGAATCAAATTCAAATTTAGCTAATATTGCAAGTTTTGCTTTCTCTTTAATATCAAATAAACCTGGTGCTTTGCTTAAAGCAATAAATTGTATTGCAGATTTTGGGTTTAATATGAGCAAAATTGAATCCAGACCTTCAAAAAGAGAATTAGGCGAATATATAATTTATATCGATTTAGAAATAAATGATCAAAATAACATGAAAAATTTTCTTGAATTGAAAAATAAACTTAAACCACTTTGCAATAATTTTGTAGATTTTGGAAATTATTTTTCTGAAAATATTGATCTAGATTAATTTAGCCTCTACATCTATAAACTCCAAACTCCATTAAACCTTTTCTAAATGCCCAATTCATGAGAAGTATTGTTGGAATCTCTCTAATCGACTTCGCTATCGCAAATGGTCCAAGTGACAAAATTGCGAAGGGCCTTCGAATGCCTTCAAGAATGGAGTCGTACCATGAAGGATTTGTATAGGAATTCCAAGTATCTGAAATAACTCTTCCTGAACTATTTTTGTTAGTTCTAAGAATGTTACTAAATTCATTAATGCTAATAAAATTAGGATGTACCCATTGTTCGAGTAATTGTTTAAGAACTAACTTTTCAAAAAATGATGGGGGGTATGCCTCGAGGTTTCTTGAGTTCCAATCAGCCAATGCCAAATAACCGCCAGGTCTTAGAGTTCTCAGCATTTCATCTGCATACCTAGTTTTATCATTCATATGTGCACCAGCCTCAACACTCCAGATCCCATCAAAAGATCCTTCTTCAAATTTCAAATCCAAAGCATCCATAACTTGAAAGTGGCAATTTAGTCCATGAGGAGTAAGCTCTCTTGCTCTTTTAACTTGAGCCGGACTAATTGTAATGCCAGTGACATTAAACCCATAATATTCTGCAAGAATCCTAGAACTCCCCCCTATTCCACAACCTACATCGAGAATTCTTGATCCCTTTGGCAATTTATCTAAACCACTCCATTTTACTAATTCATGAACGAACTGAACTTTAGCCTTTCTAAAATCAATATTTTTTCCTGAGGGATAAAAACCCAAATGTATATGTTCTCCCCACAACCTCTCAAGTAATTTATCTTGGGTCCAAGCATCATATGCAGAAGCAACTGAACTGGAAGAAATATATTTTCTAGCATTAATTCTCCAGATTATATATATAACTAAAAAGACTAAAACTATCAAAAAAAAAGGGAGTAATAAGTCAAACATTTAATTTTCTTTTATATCAGGAAAACTTTCTTTCAATGCAGTTCTTGCTGCAAGTTGTTTTCTTGTATGATCGAGCATTTCATATTCTCTTTGCAAACGGGTAAAAGTATTTCTTTCCTCAAGAAGTCTTTGCTGTTCTTCTGCAACAGGTCCGCCTAAATGAGCTCCAATCCAAAATGATAAATCTATTGGGTTGTCAGGTAATTTATCAGGTAGATTTTTCTTAGTATTAGTTAATTTACTTGTTAAATTTATAACATCACTAAGTGCTTCTTTTACAGAATTTTTTAAAGAGTCTAATTTTTTTAAGTCATTAATATTATCATCACTAATCCAGCTAACCATCGCGGAACAAAATGGCGTCGAACGAATAATTTCTAAGACTTGAAATCTTTGCTGTCCGAGAGTGATAATGTTACTTCTTCCATCCTCTGCAGTTTGATGTTTTATAATTTGTGCGCAACATCCTACATTAGCCATACTTTTAGTAGTTGGATCCCACTTAATAACCCCAAACATAGAATCACTCTCAAGAACAGATTGGAGCATGATCCTATATCTAGATTCAAAGATATGTAAAGGCAATACTTCTTGAGGAAAAAGGACTACCTCTGGCAAAGGAAATAGAGGTAATTCCCTTACTGAGAGTTCTCCCATTTAAACCTCATTTCGTTTTTTTTATATTAATCAATTTAGGGCGGTTTCGGGATTTATTAAAGTTTAACTTCTATATCTACACCACTAGGAAGATCTAGTTTCATTAAAGCATCAATAGTTTTTGCAGAAGGACTATAAATATCTATTATTCTTCGATGTGTTCTTGTTTCAAAATGCTCTCTAGAATCTTTATCAACATGTGGTGATCTTAGGACACAATAAATCTTCCTTTTTGTAGGTAATGGTATTGGACCAATTGCTGAGGCAGATGTAGTATCAGCAGTTTGGATTATTTTGTCGCAAGATAAATCAAGCATTCTTCTATCAAATGCTTTCAGTCTTATTCTTATTTTTTGTTGTGCAATTGATGCGGTCATAGTTTCAAATAACTTCTAGTGAAGGGTCATTTTAAACAATGACCCTTATCCATGTACTTATATTAGATGATTGAGGTTAAATTTTTAAACTAATATATATTATTTGAGTATTTTAGAAACAACTCCAGCACCAATAGTACGTCCACCTTCACGGATTGCAAATCGCATACCTTGTTCAATAGCTACTGGACAAATTAATTCTCCAGTCATCTTAATTCTGTCACCTGGCATAACCATTTCAACGTTAGAGCCATCATCAGAGGTAAATGCGGTTATTTGACCTGTTACATCAGTTGTTCTGATGTAGAACTGAGGTCTATAACCTGCAAAGAAAGGAGTGTGTCTTCCACCCTCTTCTTTTTTGAGAACATAAACTTCCCCTTCAAATTGAGTGTGAGGGGTAATAGATCCTTTCTTAACAAGTACCATTCCTCTCTCAATATCTTCCTTTTGAACACCACGTAAAAGTAAACCAACATTATCGCCAGCCATACCTTCATCAAGAAGTTTTCTGAACATTTCAACTCCAGTAACAGTTGTTACTCTTGTATCTCTTATCCCAACTATTTCTACTTCTTCTCCAACCTTAACTTTACCTCTTTCAATTCTTCCAGTAGCAACAGTTCCTCTACCAGTAATTGAGAAAACGTCTTCAACTGCCATCAAGAATGGTTTATCAACTTCTCTTTCTGGTTCAGGAATGCTAGCATCAACTGCTTTCATTAATTCTTCAATCTTTGATTCCCAAGTTGAATCACCTTCTAGAGCTTTTAAACCAGAAACTTGAACGATAGGAATATCATCTCCTGGAAAATCATAACTATCTAATAGTTCTCTGATTTCCATTTCAACAAGTTCAATAATTTCTTCATCATCAACCATATCGCACTTGTTGAGAGCAACTACAAGAGCAGGAACTCCAACCTGTTTTGCTAGAAGAATATGCTCTTTTGTTTGAGCCATAGGACCGTCTGTAGCTGCGCAAACTAAAATGGCTCCGTCCATCTGGGCGGCACCTGTGATCATATTTTTAACATAGTCAGCGTGTCCTGGGCAGTCGACATGTGCATAATGTCTGCCTTCAGTTTCATATTCTACGTGAGCTGTATTAATGGTAATGCCACGCTCTCTTTCTTCAGGAGCACCATCAATGTCTCCATAGTCTTGAGCTTGAGCTTGACCTTTTTTGGCTAATACGTTTGTAATAGCAGCAGTTAGTGTTGTCTTTCCATGATCAACATGGCCAATAGTACCTATGTTGACATGTGGTTTGTTCCTTTCGAACTTCTCGCGAGCCATTTTGAATTAAAGAATCGAGGGTTTAATAGTGTTTTAGTTTAGAGATCAGGAGTTGCCCTGATTCTTGGAAATGATAGCTTCAGCAACATTACGAGGAACTTCCTCATAATTTGCGAACTCCATTGAAAATATACCCCGACCTTGAGTCATTGATCGGAGTTGAGTGGCATAACCGAACATTTCGGCTAAGGGCACTTTGGCCTGTACCTTAGACAATCCATCATCAACAGATTGTCCTTCTACTTGACCTCTCCTAGAAGAGAGGTCACCAATTACAGATCCAAGAAAGTCGTCAGGACTTTCGACCTCAACTTTCATCATAGGCTCTAAAAGGACAGGGTTGCATTTTTTAACCCCATCTTTGAAAGCCATGGAACCTGCAATTTTGAAGGCCATTTCAGATGAGTCTACATCGTGGAATGAACCATCGACTAGTGTTACTTTTACATCAATGAGTGGATAACCGGCAAGAACACCAGATTCACAGGTTTCTTTCATTCCATTAGATGCAGGACCAATATACTCTTTTGGTACAGCTCCGCCAACAATTTTGTTTACAAATTCAAAACCTTTACCAACTTCAGCAGGTTCCATTTCAATAATTACGTGACCATATTGACCTTTTCCACCAGTCTGCCTTGCATATTTACCTTCACCTTTAGAGCTAGACCTAATTGTCTCTCTATATGAAACTTGTGGAGCTCCAATATTAGCTTCAACTTTAAATTCCCTTAACATTCTGTCAACAAGAATTTCTAAGTGCAACTCACCCATACCTGCAATAACAGTTTGATTTGTCTCAGGATCTGTACTTACCCTAAAGGTTGGATCCTCTTCAGACAAAGCAGTTAAAGCTTTTGATAATTTTTCCATATCGCCTTTAGTTTTTGGCTCAACAGCCACCGAGATAACTGGTTCAGGTATAAACAATGTCTCCAAAACTATAGGATCTTCTGTATTACATAAAGTATCGCCAGTTGTTGTGTTTTTAAGGCCTAATACAGCTCCTAAATCTCCAGCCCTCAATTCATCGACTTCCTCTCTTTCATCAGCCTTAAGGATCACTAATCTTGAAATTCTTTCTTTAGCATCCTTAGTGGAATTCATTACATAACTTCCCTTTGAAAGAACACCCGAATACATTCTTACAAAAGTTAATTTCCCATAGGGATCTGACATCACTTTGAAAGCTAATGCACTGAAAGGTGCATTATCATCTGAAGGTCTAACATCTTCTTTTCCGCTTGGTAAAACACCTTGTATTGGTTTCACATCAACTGGAGCTGGCAAATAATCAACAACAGCGTCTAATACAAGTTGGACGCCTTTATTCTTAAAAGCTGACCCACATAGAACAGGAACTAATCCATGTTTTAAAACACCTTCCCTAATACCTTTTTTCAGTTGATCTGTTGATAATTCTCCTGTTTCAAGGAAAATTTCAATTAACTCTTCATCATTTTCTGCGACGCTCTCCATTAACTTGAGTCTCCAGTCAGCAGCCTCGTCCTCCATTTCAGATGGAATTGGTGCTTCTTCAATATCGGTACCTAAGTCATTTTTGTAAAGATATGCTTTGTTAGCGACTAAATCTATAATGCCTGTAAGATCACCTTCAGCTCCAATAGGTAGTTGAATTGGGAGTGCATTTGCCTTAAGGCGGTCTTTAATTTGTTTATTAACTTTTAGAAAATCTGCACCAGTCCTGTCCATTTTATTAACAAAAACCATTCTTGGGACAGAGTATCTATCTGCTTGACGCCAAACTGTTTCAGATTGGGGCTGAACTCCACCAACTGCGCAAAATACGGCAATTACTCCGTCCAAGACTCGCATTGATCTTTCCACTTCAATAGTAAAGTCAACGTGTCCAGGAGTATCAATAATATTTATTCTATGATCTTGCCAACTAGTAGATATTGCAGCAGCAGTGATAGTTATTCCTCTTTCTCTTTCTTGAGCCATCCAATCTGTTACAGCAGCACCATCATGTACTTCTCCTATCTTGTGAACAACACCTGAATAAAACAAAATTCTTTCAGTAGTTGTAGTCTTCCCTGCATCAATATGAGCGGCTATACCTATGTTCCTTACTCGTTCTAGGGGAAAGTCGCGTGCCAATTTTAAAGCTCCAAATAAAATAACTTTGATAAGTTTAGTTCACTCAAAAAGCAAACTTTATTAATAATAAACTACTTAAGTACCTTTTTGATGAAATTAATATCTGTAATGTGCAAAAGCCTTATTAGCTTCAGCCATTTTATGAGTGTCTTCTCTTTTTTTAACTGCACTGCCAGTTTCATTTGCTGCATCCATCAACTCACCAGCAAGTTTTTGGGACATACTTTTGCCATTTCTTGCACGTGAGAATGTTACAAGCCATCTTAATGCCATAGCTGTACCCCTCTCTTGGCGTACTTCCATAGGTACTTGATATGTTGCACCACCAACTCTTCTAGCTCGCACCTCAACAAGAGGAGTAGCATTTTTTACAGCTGTTTCAAATAATTCAACTGCATTACCACCTGTTCTCTCGCTTATTAAAGAAAAAGCATCAGACAATATTCTTTGGGCAGTAGATTTTTTACCATGTTTCATCAGTCGAGAAATCATCATTGAAGCAAGACGACTATTAAATTGAGGATCTGGAAGAACTGGTCTTTTTACTGCTGCATTACGACGTGACATGTGTTTAAAAAGTGATGTTTACAAATTAATCTTTTGGAGCTTTTGCTCCATACTTAGACCTGGATTGACGTCTATCTTTGACTCCAGCCGTATCTAAAGTTCCTCTTATTATATGATATCTGACTCCTGGTAAATCCTTAACTCTTCCACCCCTTAATAGCACTACAGAGTGTTCTTGCAAATTATGTCCAATCCCAGGAATATAAGCAGTTACTTCGAAACCAGAAGTTAATCTCACCCTTGCGACTTTTCTTAAAGCTGAATTAGGTTTTTTAGGTGTTGATGTATAAACTCTCGTACATACTCCTCTTCTTTCAGGGCAAGCTTTTAATGCAGGAGATTTTGTTTTCCTAGTCAGACGTTTTCTTTCTGAACCTATTAATTGTGAGATGGTAGGCATCTATTATATTTTTAAAAAAATAAACATTTTAACATCATAACCTTTTACGAGCACCAACTAAAAGTTTTTAATGATATTTTTCTAAAAATTTGTAAAATTAAAAAATTCTTTGGTAAATATTAATTATCTTTATATCTATTTTCATATTTATTTTTATAATAGAAATACATAAATAACCAAATAGAATTAAATAATCTATGGGAGAGAGTATCAAAAGAATCGTTGAGCCATATCAAGATAGTTATTCCCCAAATGGAATAATTGGTGAGAAAGATGCCTGTGGAGTTGGTTTCGTAGCAAATATTGAAGGTATAGAAAGCAACTGGATCCTAAAACAATCCCTAAAGGGACTTAACTGCATGGAGCATAGAGGAGGTTGTGGAGGGGATAGTGACTCAGGAGATGGAGCAGGTATCTTATGTTCAATCCCTTGGAATTACTTAGAAAAAGAAGTAAATCTTAAAAATAAAGAAGACTATGATAAAGGTTTAGGTATGATATTTATGCCTAATAAAAAAGAGAAAATTGAAGAATGTAAATCTATATGCGAGGAGGAAGCAGAAAAATTAAGAATCAACAAAACATCTTGGAGAACAGTACCTGTTAATAATGAAATTTTAGGTCCTTTGGCTAAAGCAAATTCTCCATTTATAAGTCAGTGGATTTTATATGTAGATAAGAAAGATCATGAGAATACTGAGAGGCTTTTATTTCAATTAAGGAAAAGAATTGAGAAAAAAATAAGAGAAAGTTTTAAAACCCATGTTGGGGATTGTGAATTTTATTTTGCCTCACTAAGTTCAAAAACAGTTGTTTATAAAGGTATGGTTCGTTCTGAAATATTATCTGAATTTTATAAAGACTTAAAAGAAGAGAGTTTTAAAGTCTCATTTTCCGTTTACCATAGAAGATTTAGTACTAATACACTTCCAAAATGGCCCCTAGCTCAGCCGATGCGATTTTTAGGTCATAACGGTGAAATCAATACTCTCTTAGGAAATATCAACTGGGCTAAGGCTTCAGAAACACACATAGATGATTTTTGGGGAGAGTTATCTAACGAAATTAAGCCAATCGTAGATATAAATAAAAGTGATTCATCAAATCTTGATGCAACTCTTGAAATCAATATTCGTTCAGGTCAACCCATTACCGACTCATTGTTAAAGCTTGTTCCCGAAGCATTTAGAGATCAACCAGAACTTGAACAGAGGGAAGATATAAAAGCTTTTTATGAATATTCTGCAAGCCTACAAGAAGCTTGGGATGGTCCTGCACTCATTGTATTTGCTGATGGAAATTTTGTCGGAGCAACACTTGATAGAAATGGACTAAGACCTGCAAGATATTCAATCACAAATGATGGTTTTGTTGTAATGGGTTCTGAAACAGGAGTAGTAGATCTTGAAGATGAGAGAGTCATAGAAAAAGGTCGATTAGGACCGGGACAAATGTTGGCGGTTGATTTTGATAAAAATGAAATCCTAAGAAATTGGGAGGTAAAATCTGAAGCAGCTCAGAGGCATAATTATAAAAACCTACTAAGTCAAAGAACTATAAAAATTGAGAATAGTGAATGGTTTAAAGACTGCAAACTAAAAGACCTTGAGTTGTTACAACAACAAACTGCATACGGCTTTTCAGCAGAAGATAATGATCTCATCTTGGATTCAATGGCTTCATTAGCTAAAGAGCCTACCTACTGCATGGGAGACGATATTCCATTAGCAGTCCTTTCTTCAAAGCCACATATCTTATATGACTATTTCAAGCAACGATTTGCACAAGTTACAAATCCTCCTATTGACCCTCTGAGAGAAAAACTGGTAATGAGTTTAGAGATGCATCTTGGAGAAAGATGTACACCATTTGAAATTAAAGATCCTAAACCTTTTGTTCATTTAAAAAGTCCAATTCTCAATGAGGAAGAACTCATATCGATTAAAAAATCAAAAATTAAATCTCAAACAATTTCAAGTTTATTTGATATTGAGGAAGGTGTTCAAGGCTTAGAGAACCAATTAAAAGCAATTTGTAAAAAAAGTGAGCTCTCCATAAAAGAAGGTTGCTCTTTAATTATTATTTCTGATAAAGGAATTAATCCTAAAAAGACTTTCATTCCGCCTTTGCTTGCTGTTGGGGCAATTCATCATTATCTTCTAAAGAAAGAAATCAGGCTAAAAGCTTCTCTAATCATTGAAACAGGTCAATGTTGGAGCACACACCACTTGGCTTGTTTAATTGGTTATGGTGCAAGCGCAGTTTGCCCTTGGTTGACCTTAGAAGCTGGTAGGCAATGGTTAAAACATCCAAAAACACAAAAACTCATTGATAACAAAAAAATAAATCCACTATCAATAATTCATGTTCAAGAAAACATTAAAAAAGCTCTCGAAGACGGACTAAGAAAAATTCTTTCGAAAATAGGCATCTCACTTTTATCTAGTTACCATGGAGCACAAATTTTTGAAGCTGTAGGCCTTGGATCTGACTTAATAAAAATTGCTTTTGATGGTACAACAAGCCGCATCGCTGGCATTACTTTAAAAGAATTAACTAATGAAACACTTTCAATTCATACAAAAGCCTATCCAGAGATTGATTTAAAGAAATTAGAATTTTTAGGATTTGTACAATTTAGAAATAATGGGGAATATCATTCCAATAACCCGGAGATGTCCAAAGTTTTACATTCAGCTGTAAAAGAAGGACCAGGATACGATCATTTTGAAACTTACAAAAAACTCATTAGTAATAGACCGACAACATCTCTAAGAGATTTACTAACGATTAATTCAAGAAGAAAAAGCATTCCATTAGAGGAAGTTGAAAGTGTTGAATCGATTTGCAAAAGGTTCTGTACTGGCGGAATGAGTTTGGGTGCTTTATCAAGAGAAGCACATGAAGTATTAGCAGTTGCAATGAATAGAATTGGTGGAAAAAGTAATAGTGGAGAAGGGGGAGAAGATCCAGCTCGCTTTAATGTTTTAAATGATATCGATGAAAATACTCAATCAGCGACGTTGCCATTTATTAATGGCCTAGAAAATGGAGACACTGCATGCTCAGCCATTAAACAAATAGCATCAGGGAGGTTTGGAGTTACACCTGAATATCTAAGAAGTGGAAAACAACTCGAAATTAAAATGGCTCAAGGTGCAAAACCTGGAGAAGGAGGACAATTGCCTGGTCCAAAAGTTGATTCTTACATCGCAAAACTAAGAAATAGTAAGCCTGGAGTAGCTCTAATATCTCCTCCTCCGCACCATGATATTTATTCAATTGAAGATTTAGCTCAACTTATCCATGACCTACACCAAGTACATCCAAAAGCGAAAGTGAGCGTTAAACTTGTTTCTGAAATTGGTATAGGCACTATTGCTGCCGGAGTGAGCAAAGCTAATGCAGATGTAATTCAAATTTCAGGCCATGATGGAGGTACAGGTGCTTCACCCCTGAGTTCTATCAAACATGCAGGTTTACCATGGGAACTAGGTGTTGCTGAGGTTCATAAATCTCTCTTAGAGAATAACTTACGTGAAAGAGTAATTTTGAGAACTGATGGAGGTCTTAAAACAGGCTGGGATGTTGTTATTGCAGCTTTACTAGGTGCTGAAGAATACGGTTTCGGTTCTGTAGCGATGATTGCTGAAGGATGCATAATGGCGCGGGTTTGTCATACAAACAAGTGTCCTGTTGGAGTTGCTACTCAAAAAGAAGAATTAAGAAAAAGATTTAAAGGTATCCCAGAAAATGTTGTCAATTTTTTCTTGTATATTGCTCAAGAAGTAAGACAAATAATGAGTAGTATCGGCGTTTATAATATGGAAGAACTGATTGGTAATCAAGAATTTCTTTCTGCAAGAAATATCGGTCTTCCAAAAACTTCTAATATTGATCTTTCTTCTTTAGTAAATGATGAACACTCAACCACTGATAGATCATGGTTAAAACATTCAAAAAATGCTCATAATAATGGTTCCGTATTAGAAGACGAGTTTTTGTCTGATACTGAATTTATAAATTCAATTAAAAATCAGGAAAAATTAACCAAAGAAATTGAGATAAAGAATACAGATAGAAGTGTTTGTGCGAAAATAGCAGGCGAAATCGCAGAACTTCACGGTAATACTGGCTTCAATGGCGAACTTAACTTAAATTTCAAAGGATATGCAGGACAAAGCTTTGGTGCCTTTTTATTGAAGGGAATGAATGTTCAATTAATCGGAGAAGCTAATGATTATGTTTGTAAAGGAATGAATGGAGGAATACTTACAATAATTCCACCAAAAATAGATAAAACTTCTTCTGAACAAGTTATTTTAGGAAACACCTGTCTTTATGGAGCAACAGGTGGAAAATTATTTGCATTAGGAAAATCCGGCGAAAGATTTGCAGTAAGAAATAGTGGTGCTATATCGGTAACAGAAGGAGCAGGTGATCATTGTTGTGAATACATGACTGGTGGGAAAGTAGTTATTCTAGGTTCCATAGGAAGGAATATTGGTGCGGGTATGACTGGTGGAATAGCTTTTATAATCGATGAGAATAATGATTTGAGTAATAAAGTTAACAAAGAAATAGTTAGCATTCATAAAATAACTACATCAAAGCAGGAATATATCTTATTGGAAATTATTAGAGAATATCGAGCAAAAACAAATAGTTTAAAGGCCGCCAAAATAATTGAAAATTGGTCTCATTATAAAAATACTTTTAAATTAATAGTTCCACCAAGCGAAGAAGAAATGCTTGGCATAAAGAAAATGTAAATGCCTTTCTTTGTAAAAACTGAAATTATTAAAAAAGAATACTTAATTAACCATGATTTAAAACAAAAAATAATTAACGAACATATTGATTGGATAAAGAAATTAAAAAAAGAGGGATTTAATATAAAAAGTGGTTTTTTAGTAGATGAGTTAAAGAGGCCAGGTGAAGGCGGATTACTCATTCTTGAGATGAATAATTATAAAAATGCACTTAAAATTATCAAGAATGATCCAATGATTAAAAATGGTCTAGTTGAATGGAAATTTA
This sequence comes from Prochlorococcus sp. AG-670-M15, assembly GCA_003211415.1. Taxonomy (GTDB): domain Bacteria; phylum Cyanobacteriota; class Cyanobacteriia; order PCC-6307; family Cyanobiaceae; genus Prochlorococcus_A. Next base: position 37,272 of record QCSV01000008.1, read on the forward strand.
ATGAGTGGGTTGATTCAAAAAAATGAAAATGACTATCTTGGATACTTATTCATAAGTTTTTGAATTTCTTCAGCATGGTAACTGCTGCGAGTTAAAGGAGAACTAACTACTTGCATAAAGTCCAAATCTTTTTCCCCGAAAACTTTAAAATAATTAAATTTTGAGGGACTCACAAATCTTTGAACAGGTAAATGATTAGGGCCTGGAGATAAGTATTGGCCAATAGTAACAATATCAACGAAATTACTTTTTAAATCCTTAAGAAGACTTAAGACCTCCTCATCTTTTTCCCCTAAACCAAGCATAAAACCTGACTTTGTATAAACTTTGGGAGAATATTCTCTGGTCCTTCTAAGCAACTCAAGAGTTCTCTGATATTTACCCTGAGGTCTTACTTTTTTATATAGCGAAGACACAGTCTCAATATTATGGTTTAAAACGTTTGGATTTGAATCAAGAACTTTTTCAAGAGCTTTCCAGTTGCCACAAAGATCAGGTATTAAAAGCTCAATAGTAGTTTCAGGCGATTTTTTTCTTACTTGATAAACACATTCAAAAAATTGAGATGCGCCACCATCTTCAAGATCATCTCTATTAACTGATGTGATTACAACATGTTTAAGTTTCATTCTATAAACAGCTTCGGCTAAACGATATGGTTCTGTTGGATCTAATTCTCTTTTAGATCTATCAAAATCAATATCGCAATATGGACATGCCCTTGTACAGCCGGGGCCCATTATAAGGAAAGTGGCAGTGCCACTTGCAAAACATTCACCAATATTTGGACAACTTGCCTCTTGACAAACAGTATTGAGATTTAAATCATTTAACAAATTTGCAGTATTCCCAATTCTCTCAAATTGCGGAGCTTTTACTCTTAACCAATCAGGTTTTGAAATTAAGCTATTAGAATTATTAGTCAAATTAATTTTTTCAAGCCTGTATTCTTATTTTACTAAAAACATTTTGAATTAACTATTAATAATTTCAAAAATGAAGACTACTCAATAGAGGTCAAAAAATAAATGAATTTAACTTGTCCATCGATAATTTAAAAAAATCCTAATTCAAGTTACTACTTACAAAATATTTTTGTTCTATCAACTAAAAATAAAACAGTATTTAGAACGTTATTTTTAATATAGATATCAAAACAATTTTTTAAGCACTTTTAGAATAAATTTTATTATTATTTATTAATATATATTGTACTAAAAAGTGTTTTTTTATATATTTATTGATACAGTAAAAAATATATGTAATAAAACATTGACTTTTAAATTTAAAAGAAAGCGTATTTTACTATCTGAAAAAAATAAAAACTCTAAAGCAATAGGTTATGCTAGAGCTACTAATAATGAATATGAATATTTAGAAGAACAAATAAAGTTTTTAAAGGAAGAGGGTTGCAGTTTAGTTTTCTCTGAATTGATAAGTTTAGATGAAGAAATCAAACCCCAACTCAATAAAGCTATAAATTTCTTGTCTAAAGGCGATCAATTAATAATAACTCAGCTTGATCGAGCGTTTAAAAATAAAAAAGAATGTTTGAGGACAATAAATAAACTTATTAATAAGGATATTAAATTGCGAACTTTGACTGGTTTCTTTGCGGCTAATGAATCAACTAAAGCCAATTCTTCAATTTTTCAGATTTTATATGAATTAGATAATTTAGAAGACAACAGTTTAGGTGAAAGAAAAAAAGAACAACTATTACGTAGAAAATTATCTGGAAATAATCTTGGAGGAAGGCCCAAAATAAGTCCTTTAAAAGAATCTTTAGTAATCAGATTACGTAATGAAGGATATTCATATCGATCAATCAGATCACAAACGGGAATTGCATTATCAACAATAAGAAGAGTTATTTTGGAAGGAGAATTAACATAAAATGAGGAAGAAAGAAATTGAAGATTTAATTAAAGAAAATTTTAAAGATACAGCATTACGTATTTATGAATTAGATAATAAAGATAGAAAAAGTTTGTTAGCAGAATATAGAGAATGGATTATGAATGATTTAGATTCTGAAGAGGTAATGATGTTACCTTATGAAGCCTATACTGATAAATTAGACTCTAATTACTTAGACGATTTACTTTAGTCCTTAATAGTATATCTCTTATTAAATTCATATACTTCTTTGGCTATTAATGGTAAAAAGGAAGTATCTTTAGAATATTTTTCTCCATTACAAAAAACAACTAATAAAGTATGTAAAGATTGACTATTAGTCCACCAAGCTGAATCATGTCTAACTTCAGACATTAAGCCTGCTTTACTCCAAAGATTAATGCTTTCTGGCAATCCTTCACCCAAAAAACCATCTATTTGATTAAGAGAATCGTTTTTAAGAGCAACTTTATTTAAATTTCTTTTTAAAAAACTTCGTAAATTTAAGTCATTTTTTTGATAATCAATATGAATCATAATTTCCTCCAAAACCCTTGCAGCTGAATCAGAATTCATAGCGTTTCTATTTTTATTATTATGCCCATAAAATTCTTTTTCACGACCATATGGTCCATCATCCCAGGTCTTCTGACAGCAATTTATACCACTCAATTCTTCCCAATGTAAATCATGTAACCAATCATTTATTATGCTCCTTTGATATTTCCAATTTTCCCATAATTCCCCTTCAATACAAGGTCCACTTGTTGTTCCCGTAAGTAAATCAATTATGAAGCTTGTTGCATTATTACTTGAGAAAGAGAACATTTTCCTTACAGCATCATTAAGTTCATCTGATAATAATAAACTTCCTTTTTTAATCCAATAAAATGCAGCAAGGCCATAAACCAACTTGACTATGCTGGCGGGGTAAACCATTTTTTTATTATTAATGCCAGTTCCAAAACCTTTAAATACACTGTTATTTTTACTTTTATAATTAATCCAAGTTATGGCAATATCTTCTCTTGAAAAATCTTTATTATGAGTGCATACACTTCTTAAAATATCATTTAGGGCTAGACCCATCTCTTTACTTAAATAGTAAAAGGACATTGTATGGAAAGTTATAAAAATCCTATCTCACTATTTAAACAAACTAATTTTTCAAAAACTATTTGGTGGAAATTAAAAGTTAATATTTCTGGATATCAAAATGAAACAGAAGATAAATTAGTTACTGAAATATTTAAAAATAGAATTTTTAGGCTTATTTATCCAAATATTTATCAAAATAACCATAAAGTTTCAAGAATATTAGTTCAACTATATGAAGATGGTTACATCTGTTGGATAAATTTAGATGGATTGATTATTGAAAAATGTGAATTAAATAAAACTGAGAGTTTAAAAAATGAACACTTCCTTTTAAAAGATAAAATTACCTCAATTTTAAAATGGATCAAGGATCAATCTGAGTTAGAAAATGAATACCTTTGGGGAGGTACATTAGGACCCAATTTTGATTGTTCTGGATTAATACAGACTGCTTTTTTAAAGCATCAAATTCATATACCTCGAGACTCTTTTCAAATAAGAAGTTTTTGTAAACACCTTTTTTATTACAAAGAATCTTATGCGGCTTTACGATCAGGCGATCTTTTATTTTTTGGAAATGAAGAAAAATGTGATCATATTGGAATCTATAAGGGGGACGGATTGTATTACCATAGCTCTGGAAAGGATTTTGGCCGAAATGGAATAGGATTAGATACTCTAAAAAAGTCTAATGACAAAATTTCCTTTCATTATAAATCTAAACTAATTTCGGCAGGAAGAGTAGTTAGAAATTATAGATGGGACAGAACTATACGTTAATGAATAGATCTCACCTTTTAATTTTAAGTTAAATTTAAATATTCCTTATTCTTTTATTTAGGTATGTAAGAATTAGCCAGCAGTCCAAATATTTTTAATGATTGGCATTATGGTATCTAAGTGTAATGTCCCAACAAGTAACCAAGCAAAAACAGCTCCTCCACAACCTCCTAACCAAAATCCACTTGTAAAATCAGCCCAACCAGCTCTTGTAAATAAATCCTTTGGCGGATTATTAACAGTCGCATCTGGAGGTTGAACATTAGGTGCTTTACCA
>QCSV01000009.1 GCA_003211415.1 Prochlorococcus sp. AG-670-M15
TTTGCTGAGTTTTTTTAGTTCAGTATCTTTAAGTCCTCTTTATGCATTTGATATTTTCTCCATAGAGAGTCCTCCGGATGAAAACGAAACTTTAACAAAGGTATATGGGATTGATCTAAGTACTAACACTAAAACCCTATTAACTGAAAAAAACCTTGGTGCAAATGGTGCTGGTATGAATTCTTTCGTTAGTCCATCCACAGGAGAACTAATTTTAACTGGAACTGGAGATTCTAATCACCACGCATATGATTGGAAATCAGATACCTGGAGAACAATTACTGATGATATATTTCCTGGTTCTCCTCTAGTTTTGCAAAAACAAAGTATGTTTGCTAACTCAAATGTGATAAGTCTTGGTCAAAACTCACTCAAATTACAAGAGACTTCAAAAGAAATGAAAATGTGGGCAACAGATTCACAAGGAAGAATTGCTCCCATAAATATTACCAATGGAAGTAAATTATTAATTAATGGGAGAGATGTAGAACAATCAATTAATAATGTTGGAGCATTAAGTGCTGCCTTAACAGGTTTACCAACTGTTCCTACTGAAACTACTCTTGCTTGCGGTTTAGGAACTGGGACTCACGGAGGGGATTTTGCTTTTTCTGGAGGTTGTGCCTCAAAATTAAATGAAAAACTATCAATTAATTATGCGGCGTCTATGACTATGCCTGGTCAAGATTATGCAGGTGATTTTGAAGATACTTTTTCTGCACGAGCAGGATTTGTATGGAAATTAGGTAAGGCCATAAAACCAACTCAAATTAGTATGAAAGAAGGGAAACAACTAAAAAAAGAAATTATTGCTTTAAAAGAAAGTAATCAAAATATTATTTCTCAAAATAAAGCGCTTTTAGCAAGATTAGAAAAACTTGAAAAAATTGCGCTTAGTGAAAATAAGTCAAAAGATTTAGCAATCTATAAACTTAAATAAAATTTTTAAAAAACTATTTGAAATAAATAAAATACGTTGAATTCTACTGTCATATTAGTGTCATATCGTTTTACTATTCCTTGACTTCTACTGCAGCACAGTTGATCTCAGACTATGTAGTATATTCGCTATTTATTTCAACATACTTTTTAGAAAGATCGCACCCCCAAGCTGTGCCTTTCGATTCGCCAGAATTTAGATTAATCATAATTTTTACAATATCATCAACTAAATATCTACCTTTCATTCTGGACTTAATATAGTCTGTTACTTTTTTTGGATCATATTTATTTAACTTGCCCTTTTCCAAAATCTGAGCATTACCTATAAACAAATCAACTTCATTTAAATTAAATTTAACTCCAGAATTGCCTGCTGCAGAAATGATTCGTCCCCAATTCGGATCACAACCATGTATCGCAGTTTTTACCAAGGCAGAATTACAAATAGATTTCGCGAGCATAATTGCATCATCTGTATTTTTTGCTCCTTGAACCAAAACTTCTAATAAACAATTTGCTCCCTCCCCATCCCTTGCAATATTTTTGGCCAAGATTTGACATGCAATATCAATCCCTTTTTGGATAATTGGGAAATACCTTTTTTCAATTTTCTCTCCTGCATTTATGCCAACGAAAGAATCATTTGTGCTTGTCTCTCCATCAACTGATATTGCATTAAAAGATTTTTTAACCGCAATAGCAATCATTTTGTCCCATTCTTCTTTTTGAATACCCACATCACAGGTTACGAAAGCAAGCATAGTAGCCATATTGGGGTAAATCATTCCTGAACCTTTTGCAAATCCTGCGATTTTTATCTTTCTACCTTGAATAACCGTCTCTATTAGAACTTTTTTCAAAGTCAAATCAGTAGTTAAAATAGCTTCTGCCGCATTTTGAAAATTATTACCCTTTAAATCACTAACTAAATTCGGTAAATTTTTTACTAAATTATTTATTTGTATTGGAACACCAATGACACCAGTTGAGCACATTAAAACTTCTTCTTCTTTTATTCCTAAAAGTTCCGCAATCTTTCCTGTAGCGATTTGATAATGTTGTATTCCAAGATTTCCTATACATGCATTTGCTTGACCAGAATTAATTAGTATTGCTCGTACAAAACCTGAAGTTGTTTTAATCCTTTCCTCACAAATATCCACACAAGAAGCGCGCACTATTGATTGGGTAAACATCCCACTAAAAATACTTCCTTCTGGAGCAAGTATTAGTGCTAAATCTTTTTTACTAGAAGCTTTTAATCCAGCAGATATCCCAGCAAAAAGAAACCCCTTGGGTTTTGTTATCTTACTGTCATCAACAAACGACCAACTGGAATCTAACTGGCTCAAATTTTTTAGTATTTTAATTCATACTAACTACTCTTTAATACTAAAGAAACAAGTAATTAGATTATTATTAACTATATGGATATTCCTCAAAAATCAAAAAACAAACAAAGAATCATTGGTTTAACAGGAGGTATTGCCAGTGGGAAGACAACCATAACTAATTACATTAGAAAACATAAAAACATTCCAATATTAGATGCAGATAATTTATCAAGAGAATTAATCAGACCAAAAACACATGGATATGAGAAAATTTTAGATTATTTTGGAAATAAAATTATTGAAAATAACAATTCAGAAAAGATAATAAACAGAAAACTTTTAAGGAACATTATTTTTAAACATTCAGAAAGTAAAGAATGGATTGAGAAACTGCTTCACCCATTAATTAAAGAAAAAATGATAGAAAAATGCAGTCAATACAAAAATAATCAAACTATATTATTGGTTATTCCTTTATTATTTGAAGCAAAATTTGAAGATATTTGCACTGAAATATGGTTAGTTAAATGTCCTAAAGAACTACAAAAAAAAAGACTTATCAATAGAGATAAAATAAGCGAAAAAGAAGCATATGAATCCATCAATCTTCAATTAAGTTTTAAAGAAAAAAGAAAATTTGCAGATATTATTTTAGATAATTCAGATGATCAAAATAAATGGATCAAGACAATAAGAGAGCTTCTTTGAAGCTTTAGCTATTCAATTTTTCTGCAAGAAGTTTATTTGCAAGTTTAGGGTCAGCTTTACCTTTAGTTCTTTTCATTAGTTGACCAACAAAAAAACCAAGTAATTTAGTTTTACCATTTCTAAATGCTTGAATCTCATCTGGATGTTCAGTTATAAGTTCATCAATTATTGGTAAAATACTTGAAGCATCAGATATCATTGCCAACCCTTTTTCTTCAACTAATTTTTTCGGTGAAATATTTTCTTGAATTAGCTCAGGTAAAATTTCTTTTGCAATTTTTCCACTGATATTGTTATTTGAAATCATGCTAATCATTTCAGCAAGATTTTCAGGACTAAGTTTTAAGTCAGTAAAACTGAGTTTGTTTGATTTTAAATAGCCCACAATATCACTTGTTACCCAATTTGAAGCTAGTTTAGCCTCAGCACCATTAGCTACCGTTTCTTCGAAAAAAGTTGCCATGTTTATTTCATCAGAAATTACCCTTGCATCATATGCAGATAACCCAAATTCACTTACATATTTGTTTCTTTTCTTTGAAGGTAATTCTGGAAGTTCTTTGTACCATATTTCTTTTTGGGCTTTTGTTATTTCAATTGGTCCTAAGTCAGGATCTGGGAAATATCTATAGTCACTGCTGCCTTCTTTCATTCTCATACTTTTTGTTAATTGTTTAGCTTCATCCCATAACCTTGTTTCTTGAAAAATTTTTCCTCCATTTTCATAAACTTCTATTTGTCTTGCTATTTCATAATCACAAGCCTTTTGAATTGCAGAAAATGAATTCATATTCTTAATTTCTACTTTCGTACCAAAGGGAGCATCAGGTCCTTTTCTAACTGAAATATTGACATCACATCGCAATGAACCCTCTTGCATATTACCGTCTGATACTCCAAGGTATCTAACTGTTCTTCTAATCTCTGAAGCATATTCAGAGGCCTCTTTACCTGATCTAATATCTGGTTTACTTACAATCTCACAAAGTGCTATTCCGGCACGATTGTAATCAACTAAAGAATACTTAGAACCAGCTAATCTGTCACTACCTGCATGGACTAGTTTTCCAGCGTCTTCTTCCATATGTAGCCTTTCTATACCAATTCTTTTGATGTAAGGTTCTTTGTCCTTTTCAATAATTTCAACCTCTAACCAGCCATTTTCAGCTAGTGGCTCATCAAATTGTGAAATTTGATAATTTTTAGGCAGATCAGGATAAAAATATTGTTTTCTATCAAATTTACAATGTTCTGCAACATTTAAATTTAATGCTAACGAAGTTTTTACAGCATACTCAAGAACAGTCTCATTCAAAACTGGAAGAGTCCCTGGCAACCCACAAACTATAGGATCTATATGTGTATTAGGTGCATCACCAAAAGCTGTTGACGCAGATGTGAATATTTTACTTTTCGTATTAAGCTGTACATGAGTTTCCAAACCAATCACAGCTTCCCAAGATTCCAAATTGTTCATTATCAAAAGTCTCTTTATTAATATTATTGGATATAAATGAAAAGAGGACCAAAACAAAATAAAAATATTAATTATTAAATGACACAAGAAACCAAAAATTCAATATTAATTATTGGCGGTGGACTTTTAGGTTTATCTATTGCTTATGAATTTTCGAGAAATAACTTCAAAGTTATAGTTTTAAGCAAAAACAGAAATGAATCAGCTGGATTTGTTGCTGCAGGAATGTTAGCTACTCATGCCGAAGGGCTTGAAGATGAATTACTAAAATTTGGCCAAGAAAGTCAAATTTTAATTCCAAAGTGGATAAAGAATATTGAACAAGATAGTAATATTAAATGCGGTTTAAAAAAATGTGGCATAGTAGTTCCTTTTAAAAACAAAGCAGATCTTGAAAAGTTTCCCACTTATAAATATGGAAAATATTTAAATCACAAAGATCTTCAAACAGAAATTAATGGAATTAATACTATTTGGAAACATGGTTTACTTTTTGAACAAGATGGTCAAATAGATAACCGAAGAAGACTGATGCGTGCTCTTGAGAGGGCATGCTCCTTGCATGGAGTCGAATTTCAAGAAGGATCAGAAGTAGAGAATTTGACATTAGAAAAAAACAAAATTACAGGTGCAACAGTTTTATGTGCCACTGGGGAACTAAAAAAAATTAAATGCGAAAGAGCAATTATATGCAGCGGTGCATGGAGTAAAAAAATATTTAATAAGATTCCAGTCTTTCCTGTAAAGGGACAAATGCTATCAATACAAGGTCCGACAAATTTTTTGAAAAGAGTTATTTTTGGTACAAAAACTTATCTAGTTCCCCGTGATGATGGACTTATTATCGTTGGAGCGACAGTTGAAAAAGATTCAAAATTTAATCAGGGTAATACTCCTAATGGGATAAAACAACTGCAAGAAGGCATTCGCTCCTTATTACCAGTAGCTGTTAATTGGCCACAAATGGAACATTGGTGGGGATTTAGACCTTGCACACCAGATCTCAAACCAATAATTGGAAAATCAAAAATTGAAAACCTTTTTATAGCTACAGGACATTACAGAAATGGAGTTTTATTTTCTGCAATAACAAGTGATCTGCTTTTGAAAATAGTTCAAAATAAAACTCTCAAAGAAATAGAAAAAAGCTTTTTAGAAAAATTTAGTTTAGATAGATTTGAAATTTAAATTTTAATTTTCAGATCTCCATTTCGAATCAGAAGTTTCCCACTCACATAATTCCTCTTCGTTAAACCAAAGATCAATTTCAAATTTTGCAGTATCTTCTCCATCAGAACCATGAATAATATTCCTCCCGATATCAATAGCTAAATCACCTCTAATTGTTCCAGGCTCTGCTTCCAGAGGTTTTGTTGCACCTATTAGTTTTCTAGCACTCAAAATAACTCCTTCGCCTTCCCACACCATTGCTACAACAGGGCCACTTGAAATAAAGTCTACTAAATCACCAAAAAAGGGTCTTTCTCTATGTACTCCATAATGATTTTGAGCAAGTTCTTTTGAAGGAATTAATTGCTTTAATCCAACCAATTTAAATCCTTTTTTTTCAAATCTGCCAATAATCTCAGAAACATATCCTCTTTGAACTCCATCTGGTTTAATTGCAATAAAGGTTCTCTCTTTGTTCATTTAGTTAATAATCACTCTATGTATATTCAACTTTTGGGTGGTAACTTGGCAAGTAATCATTAAAATAAAAGATATTGTTTTGAGTTATTTTCAAAAACATTTATTAATCACTAAGACATAAATTGACCAATTTTGAGCCGAAAAAATTAAAGAATATTTGGACTATTGAAGATAGTATTTCGACTTATAACATAGACAAATGGGGAGATAAATATTTTTCTATAAATTCCAAAGGAAATATATCAGTAAGTAAAGATATAAAATCTGAAAATAAGATTGATCTTTTTAAGCTTGTCAAAGAACTTAAGAGTAGAGAAATAAATCCTCCATTAATAATAAGATTTAATGATATCTTGAAAGATCGCATAAATGCATTACATGACTCTTTCTTAAAAGCAATAAAAACCTATAAATATAAGAACATTTATCAAGGCGTTTTTCCTGTTAAATGTAATCAACAGAAAAATGTCCTAGAAAAGATAATAGAGTTTGGTAGCCAATGGAACTTTGGTTTAGAAGTAGGGAGTAAATCAGAACTATTAATTGGCCTTGCACTTCTTGAAAACCAAAATTCATTATTAATATGCAACGGATATAAAGATAAAAAATATATTGAAATTGCTACTTTGGCCAGAAAACTCGGCAAAAATCCAATAATAGTTATTGAACAACGAGATGAGGTAAAAAGAATTATTCAAGCAGTTCAAGAACTTAACGCGACTCCATTGATAGGAATTAGAGCAAAGTTATCAAGTAAAAGTAGTGGTAGGTGGGGTAAATCTATTGGAGATAATTCCAAATTTGGATTATCAATCCCAGAAATTATGTTGACAATAAAAGAACTTAAAGAAGCAAATCTTATCAACGAAATGAAATTGCTCCATTTTCATATAGGCAGTCAAATAAGTGATATTGCTGTGATCAAAGACGCATTACAAGAAGCGAGTCAAATATATGTTGAACTATGCAAACTAGGAGCCCCAATGCAATATATCGACGTTGGAGGAGGATTAGGAATAGATTTTGATGGAACTAAAACCTCCTCAAAAACCTCTACTAATTATTCTCTTCAAAATTATGCTAACGATGTAATTGCAACTATTAAGGATTCATGTGAATTAAATAATATCAAGCATCCAACCATAATCTCAGAAAGTGGAAGAGCAATAATTAGTCATTGTTCAGTTTTAATTTTTAATGTCTTAGGAACAAGCTATGTCAGTTCCAAACTGCAAATTTTTGATAAAAAAAATCAACAATTAATAATTTCAAATTTACTTGAAACTTTCCATGAATTAAAAAAACTGAAAAATAAAAAAATAAATTTATCTCAAATAATTGAACTATGGAATGATGCAAAAAAGTTTAAAGAAGATTGCTTAGTCGCTTTTAGATTAGGATTTTTAAGTTTGGCAGAAAGAGCTTATGCCGAAGAACTTACTTGGGCTTGCGCAAAAGAAATTTCTAATAACCTGAATAATGATGAAATCAATCACCCTGATTTATCGGAAATTACAGAAACTCTTGCATCAACTTATTATGCAAATTTATCTATCTTTAAATCTATTCCCGATAGCTGGGCAATAAATCAGATTTTCCCAATAGTACCAATACATAGGCACTTAGAGGAGCCATTCTGCAAAGGCAACTTTGCTGATTTAACTTGTGATTCAGATGGGAAACTAAATAATTTTATTGATGATGGAAAAATTAAATCATTACTAAATTTACATAAGCCAGAGAAAGATAAAGATTATCTAATTGGAATTTTTATGACTGGAGCCTATCAAGAAGCATTAGGAAACTTGCACAATTTATTTGGCAATACAAACGTTGTTCATATAGACATAAATCAAGATGATTCATATAAGGTAAAGAATATTATTAAAGAGGATAGTAAATCTGAAATTTTACAATTATTAGATTACAGTTCAGCTTCTTTGGTTGAATCTATAAGAATTAATACTGAATCAGCAATTGATCAAAAAAAATTAACTATTGAAGAAGCAAGGAAATTAATGGATCAAATCGAAATTAGTCTCAGAAAAAGTAGTTATTTATCAGAATGACTATTTAACGTTTTTTGCAAATAATTTTTAGCAAAATCTAGAGCATCACTTAACTTATCAATATCTTTAGCACCTGCTTGAGCAAAGTTAGGCTTTCCTCCTCCACCTCCCGAACAAATTCTTGCAATCTCATTAATTAATTTACCTGCATGCAATCCTATTTTTAGTGCATCATCACCTAAAGAAACTACAAATAACAACTTTCTATTTTCTGGATTTGGTATTCCCCCAAGAATCACTATTGCTTTATTTCCCAAATGAGAAGTTAAATTAAGTGCTGCAGATTGCAAAGAATTCCCGTCTAAGCCATCAATCTGATTTACTAAAATTGAAAAAGAATTGACTATTTCTGCGGATGATTGTATAGAAGAGTATTTAAAATAAGCAATTTCATCTTTCATTTTTTGTATCTCTTTATTCTTATTAATAAGCTCTGCTTGCAAATTATTAACCCTTTCAAAAAGTTGATTAGGATTTGCTTTTAACAAATCACTTAGTTGATTTACTAAAGCATTTCTATCACTGAAATAGTCTAATGCTGATTGGCCTGATAATGCTTCAATTCTTCTGACTCCAGCTGAGATTCCTTCCTCACTAATTATTTTGAAAGAACCTAATTCGGATGTAGTTTTAACATGTGTGCCACCACAAAGTTCCATTGAAACTCCTGGTACATTAACAACGCGCACTTCATCATCATATTTTTCTCCAAACATGGCGACTGCTCCCTTTTCAAGAGCCTCATTCTTAGACATATTTTTTATTTCTAGGATATGATTTTCCATAATCCAAGAGTTAACTAAAGTCTCAATGTTAGAAATTTGATCTTTAGAAATAGGATTAGAGGAATTAAAGTCAAATCGTAATTTATTAAAGGCTACTAATGAACCTTTTTGCCCAACACTTTCATTAACAACTGATTTAAGTGCAGATTGTAATAAATGAGTAGCTGTATGATTTGCAGCAGCCTTAGCTCTATTAGAGGAGCTAACATTAGTCTTAACTTTTTGTCCAATAGTTAATATTCCTTTTTTGATCGTTCCATAATGTAAAAAAACATTTTTCTTTCGAATAACATTATCAACCAAGACCTCTACATCTTTTGAAAATATCGTTCCGATATCACCAACTTGCCCGCCAGATTCTCCATAAAAAGTTGTCTGATCAAGAACAACTAAAACTTTCTGACCTTCACTTGCTTGCTTAACTAATCTTGAATCCAAGAATATACCCTTTATTTCAGCTTCCGAAAGGAGTGAACTATAACCATTAAAAACAGTTTTATGAAAAAGATCTATTTCTCGCTCTAATGATCCCTCTAATGTCAAATCAATATTACTTGAAGCGGCTTTAGCTCTCTCTTTTTGTGCATTCATTTCTTCCTCAAAACCCTTTACATCTACACTGATACTATTTTCTTCAGCAATTTCTACAGTAAGTTCTAGAGGAAATCCATAAGTATCATAAAGTTCAAAAGCTTTAAAACCAGAAATTAATTTCTGCCCTGAAGAAATTAACTCATCAAGCAATTTCTCTCCTCTTTCAAGAGTTTCCCTAAATCTTATTTCTTCAATTTTTATCTCATTCAAAATTAAATTATTATTATTTTTTAAATCAGGGTAATTATTTTGCATTAAATTGATCCCGACTGTAGCAATATGAGGTAAAAATTCATTTGTTATACCTAATAATCTGCCATGTCTGACCATTCTTCTAATAAGCCTTCTTAATATATATCCCCTGCCGAGATTACTTGCTGCTACTCCGTCAGAAATTAAATGAATAACAGCTCTTGTATGATCACCAATGATTTTTAATGAAATTTTGTTTTTATCATCTGAAGAAAAATAATCAATATTTGCAATCTCACAAATTTTTTGAATAATAGGAAAAATTAAATCTGTCTCATAATTATTTTGCTTTTTTTGTAGTATTTGAGCCATCCTTTCAAGACCCATTCCTGTATCAATATTTTTAAATTTTAAATCTGTCAATTTTCCATTAGGATCACGATTATATTGCATAAAAACAAGATTATAAAATTCAATAAAACGATCTCCATCTTCTAAATTAATATTCTTCAGACCCTTTTCAGGATGAAAATCATAATAAAGTTCTGAACAAGGTCCACATGGACCTGTTTTGCCAGATGACCAAAAATTATCTTCCTCACCTAGTTTCACTATCCTATCTGGATGAATACCAATTTCATCTCTCCAAATTTTTGCAGACTCTTCGTCTTCATGAAAAACACTCACAATTATATTTTCAACAGAAAGTTGATAAATATTAGTAACTAATTCCCAAGCCCATTGGATAGCCTCTCGTTTAAAATAATCTCCAAAAGAGAAATTACCAAGCATTTCAAAAAAAGTGTGGTGTCTAGCTGTAACTCCAACATTTTCTATATCGTTTGTTCTGATGCACTTTTGGCTAGATGTAGCCCTTTTTGATGGTCTTTCTTTTAAACCTAAAAAAACTGGTTTAAAAGGTAGCATTCCAGCAATTGTGAGCATAACCGTAGGGTCATCTGGAATCAAAGATGCACTTGGAATAATTTTATGTAATTTTTCACTGTAAAATTTTAAAAAAGCATTTCTTATCTCATCTCCAGTAACTATTTTTTTAATTAGTTGAGATGTCATTTATCCAGAATAAGAAGATTAAAAATTAAAGAAAAGCGTAATTTCGGTTATTTCGCAAAAATAATCACGCGAATTTATATTCTATATAACTAAAGTTAAATTATAAAGCTAATTATTCTATGATAACTTCTGCCCAGACAAAGAATTCTAAATTGGCACAAACTAATAACAAGTTGACGGTTCAATCTCAAAACTTTGCTGATGATTCTTGTGCCATAAGATCTTTGGATTGGGATCGCAGTAGATTTGATATTGAATTTGGTTTAAGAAATGGAACTACTTACAATAGTTTTATTATTAAAGGCGAGAAACTAGCAATTATTGATACTAGTCACGCAAAGTTCGAAGAATTATGGTTCGAAGAATTACTTAAAAAGGTAAATCCACAAGAAGTTGATTATTTAATTACAAGCCATACAGAACCTGATCATTCTGGTTTAATAGGTAATCTTTTAGAATTAAACCAAAATATCACAGTAGTTGGATCAAAATTAGCCCTTAAATTTATTGAAGACCAAATACATATTCCCTTTAAGCGTTTAGAGGTTAAAAGTGGAGAGTTTTTAAATCTCGGAACTAATTCTAATAGTGGTTTTGAACATAATATTGAATTCATAAGTGCACCAAATTTACATTGGCCAGATACCATATTTTCATATGATCACAGCACACATGTTCTCTATACATGCGATGCATTTGGACTCCATTATTGTTCTGAAGAATTTTTTGACACTGATCAAAAAGAAATATACGAAGACTTCCGGTTTTATTACGATTGCCTTATGGGTCCAAACGCTAGAAGCGTTCTGCAGGCAATTAAAAGAATAGATAAGCTACCTGAGTTAAAAACGATAGCTGTTGGTCATGGGCCTTTGCTACATAATCAGGTCAATTTTTGGAAAGGGAAATATCTAGAATGGAGTAGCAATAAAAGTAAAGGTAATGATTTTGTGTCAGTCTGTTATATAAGCGACTATGGTTATTGCGATCGACTAAGTCAAGCGATATCTCATGGAATAAGTAAAGCAGATGCACAGGTTCAATTAATAGATTTAAGATCTTCTGACCCGCAAGAATTAACAAGTTTAATTTCCGAATCAAAAGCTGTAGTTATTCCCACATGGCCAGTGGACTCAGATAATGAATTAAAAGAATCTCTCGGAACTTTATTTGCAGCACTTAAACCAAAACAATTTACTGCAGTTTATGATGCATTTGGTGGAAATGATGAGCCAATAGATTCCTTAGCAAATAAATTAAGAGAACTTGGCCAAAAAGAAGCTTTCTCCCCTTTAAGAGTTAAAAATATTCCAGATCCTATTGTTTATCAACAATTCGAAGAAGCTGGAACTGACTTGGGTCAATTGATCAATAAAAAGAAGAATATTGCCTCTATGAAGAGCCTTGATTCAAATTTAGATAAAGCATTAGGTAGATTAAGTGGAGGATTATATGTAGTAACAGCGAGCCAAGGGGAAGGTTCAACATTTAGACAAAGTGCAATGGTCGCAAGTTGGGTAAGTCAAGCAAGCTTTTCTCCACCAGGTATTACAGTTGCAGTAGCAAAAGATAGAGCTATTGAGTCATATATGCAAGTTGGGAAAGGTTTTGTTGTGAATATCTTGAGGGAAGATAACTATCAAAAAATGTTCAGACATTTTTTAAAAAGATTTGCACCTGGAGCTGATAGATTTGCGGATGTAGATGTAATTAGCAACATCGCTGAAGGAGGACCAGTTCTCTCAGATTCACTCGCCTTTTTAGATTGTAAAGTCAGTTCAAGACTGGAGACTCCAGACCATTGGATAATTTACGGAATTGTTGAAAATGGTAATGTTTCTGACTTATCATGTAAAACAGCAGTGCATCACAGAAAAGTTGCTAATCACTATTAGAAAATAAGTCTTTGAAATGTCAGATATTAATATAGACTTACTTGCAGAAAATCAAAATTTAGCAGAATTTGAAATTACTGAAAATTTTTCTTGTGTAAGATTCTTAGACCAAAATAAAGAAAGATTTGAACTTGAATTTAACCTTGAAAAAGGAACCTCTTTTAATACTTTTTTCATTAGAAGTCATGAGGAACTTTTTATTATTCATCCACCTGAGAAACAATATTTAGATTCGTTTAATAAAGTAATTTCTAGGTTTTGCGATCAATTTAAATTAGGTAGAATCAACTTCATTTCTGGTCATATTAATCCCCAAATTATTGAAACTATAAAGAATATAAGTACCCAATTTCAAAACACAACTATTACTTGCTCTAATCCAGGTTATAAACTTATTAGCGAACTTTGGAATCAAAAAAATCCTAACTTAGAAAACTTTATTGAAATTCAATTACCTGAAATAAGCATAATCAAAAAAGAACTTAATTTAGAATTAGATAACATTTCACTAGAGTTAATTCCTATTCCAACAGCACGTTGGCCTGGTGGCCTGATAATTTATGAACGTAATCAAGAAATACTTCTTAGTGAAAAAATTTTCTCTGCACATATTGCATCTAAATATTGGTCTGAAACAAATCGAGTTAGTACAGAAATTGATAGGAAACATTTTTATGATTGCTTGATGGCACCAATGTCTAATCAAGTAGTATCAATAACTGAAAAAATTGCAGATTATGACATTAAAACTATTGCACCATTACATGGTCCCGCGATCGAATATAGCTTAAAAAGCTTTTTAAATGACTATATTAGGTGGGGAGAGAATCTCTCAACCAATAATCATAAGATCGCTCTGATATATGCTAGTGCATATGGAAACACAGCCTCAATAGGCGATGCATTGGCTAAAGGCATAAATAGAACCTCTGTAGAAGTTGAAAGTATTAATTGTGAATTTACACCTAATGATGTGCTTGTAAAATCTATCCAAAATGCTGATGGATATTTAATAGGCTCACCCACGTTGGGTGGTCACGCCCCAACTCCAATAGTTAGCGCGCTAGGAACATTGTTAGCAGAGGGTAATAGAGATAAGCCAGTGGGAATTTTTGGCAGTTTTGGCTGGAGCGGCGAAGCTATAGATTTACTTGAAACAAAATTAAAAGACGGTGGTTTTAAGTTTAGTTTTGACCCTATAAGGATTAAATTCAGTCCAAATAAACCAAAGATTAAAGAGTTAGAAGAAATAGGAACTCACTTTGGAAGAAAAATTATAAAAAAAGCAAAGAAAAAACCCAGGAAATCAGATACTGGAATGATTACTAGCAAAACAGATCCAAAGCTACAAGCTCTTGGAAGAGTAATTGGTTCACTTTGTGTCCTGACAGCCTCTAAAGGCAATGATGAGAATAATATTAAAGGAGCTATGCTTGCATCTTGGGTTAGTCAAGCAAGTTTTTCTCCGCCCGGGTTAAGTATTGCAGTTGCAAAAGATAGATCGGTAGAGTCTCTTCTGCAAATAGGTGATTCATTCGCGTTAAATATTCTTAGTGAAAAAGATTTTAAAGAACCTTTAAAAAGATTCACAAAGCCCTTTGCACCTGGAGAAGATAGATTTGAAGGACTAAATATTAAATTAACTCCTAATGAACAGATAATCATTCCTGAATCGCTCGCATGGTTAGATGCTTCTGTAAAAGAGAGAATGGAATGTGGAGATCATTGGGTAATTTACGCCGAAGTACTACACGGTAATATACTAAAATCCGATAGTCTAACAGCAGTTCATCACCGCAAAACAGGTGCTAACTATTAAATTTATTTATCTAATTTATGACTGATACAAAAGATCTAATAATCATTACTGCTAGTTGTGGTAAAAATCTAGAACTTTCTAAAAAATTTCTTGAAAAAAGTAATGAATTTAAAATAAGTTCTGAAATTTTAGATCTTACCACTATTGATATTCCATTATTTAATCCAAGAATTCACAGCAAAGAAAATATTCCAAATGAAATTAAAGAATTAAAAAAAAAGCTTTTCAAGATTGAAAGGTGGGTGATTTGTGCACCTGAATATAATGGATCTATACCTCCCATTCTCTCCAACTTCATAGCATGGCTCTCTATTTCGGGAGATGACTTTAGGAATTTATTTAATGGTCAACCGATTGCAATTGCAACATTTTCTGGTGGAATAGGATTAGAACTGCTGACCTCATTACGCATTCAATTAGTTCATTTAGGAAGTCAAGTATTAGGGAGACAACTTTTGTCCTCATATAGTAAACCTATAGATACAAAAACTATTGAAGATATTATTCAAAGACTTTTACAAATGAAAAAATTAAAAACATAAACATTTAAAACCTAATAAAATCTCATTCTTTTTCATTCCAAACTTTCAAAATTTCTCTAGCCATAGGCAATGCATGAACAGATCCCCCACCAGGAGTATTTTGTGCAAAA
Source organism: Prochlorococcus sp. AG-670-M15 (assembly GCA_003211415.1). Lineage (GTDB taxonomy): Bacteria > Cyanobacteriota > Cyanobacteriia > PCC-6307 > Cyanobiaceae > Prochlorococcus_A. The sequence continues at coordinate 15,192 of QCSV01000009.1, forward strand.
GCAACTACAAGTAATTCGCTTTTTTCAGAGGGTGTAAAGCAAACGAACCAAGCGTGATCTAATCCACCTTCACCATCTTCAGCAGTTCCAGTTTTGCCTGAAACTGGAGGTAAATTTGAAACTCCATAATTAATTGATACTCCTGTGCCAGACTCTACTACTTTCCTGAGACCACTTTTTATCAACTGAATATTATTTGGATCAATATCGATTTTAATAAGTTTTTTATCTGAAAGATTTTCTTCATCTTTTTTAACTAAATAGGGAGTAACTAGATAACCTCCATTTGCAATTGCAGCATATGCTCTAGCTATTTGAATAGGGGTTACTTGTACAACAAATTGTCCAATAGACATACTCGCAATATCTTCTGGAACCCAAGGGGTTCTTCCTGGTTGTCCCCATCCTCTACCTTCTTTAGCCCATTCACTGCTAGCTACTAATCCTATATTTTCTTGTTCAGAAATTTCAATTCCAGATAAAGAATTAAAACCAAGCTTTTGTGAGACCTTGTAAATTTCATCAACTCCCACTCCATACCCTACTTGATAAAAAAATGTATTACTAGAAACTCTTAAAGCATCTTCATAACCTATCACCCCAAAGCCTAAATCATTATGCTCTCTAAAACATTGGCTCCCATAAGTTATACATGGTTTCGTATCTAACATTATTTCTCTAGGGAATTTTCCACTTTCCAAGCCAGCTAAAGCTGTTACAATTTTCCAAACGCTTCCTGGATCGTAGGCATTTAATGCTCTATTGAATAAGGGTTTTTCAGGAGAATTAAAAAGTTTATTATATTCTTTCTCAGATTTAAATTCCTTTGAGAAAAAATTTAAATCAAATGTAGGTTTACTTGTCATTGCTCTTATTGCACCATCTCTTGGATCCATTACTATTATGGCTCCAGCTTTTTTATCTTTAAGAACTTCCTCAGCAACTATTTGCAAATTAAGGTCGATTGTTAGTTCAATATCATTACCTTGTACTGGAGGTCTTATACCCAATGATCTTTGATATTTGCCTAATGAATTTACTTCAACCATTTCTCCGCCCCATTCACCTCTTATAAAATCTTCGTAAACATATTCAATTCCAGTTCTACCGATCAAGTCATTTAATTTATAACCATTCTTAGATAAGAATTTATATTCTAATTCAGTAATTGGCTGAGTATAACCAATTACATGCGCGGCAAGGGATTTATAAGGATAATTTCTAATTAATTTAGTAGCTATTTCAAAACTAATTAAATTACCTTCTTTCTCCTTAAATTTTATTAATTGATCTACATTTAAATCATCAAGAATAATTACTGAAAGTTTCTGATTTTTTAGGCCATCAGAGTATTTTTTTTGAATTACATTACTATCAATATTTAACAAGTTAGAAATAATTGATTTATGTTTTTCCCAATTGCTTTTATTAACAGATTGAGGCTTTATTATTAAAGAATATTTAACTCTACTATCTGCTAAAACATAACCATTTTTATCTAGTATTCTTCCACGTATTGGCTGTGAAGCAATAAGTCTGATCCTGTTCTCATCTGACATCTTCTTAAAAGATTCATAATTTAAAAGTTGTAAAAAAATTAACCTACATAGAATCAATAAAAATGATATAGAAGAAAAAATAAGTAAGACTAAAGGTTGTCTTTTTAATGAAAAAAGTTTTTTCTTAGGACTTGTTTTTATCAAAAATATAAAATTTATTTAAATATTGTTTTTTCTAATAAAGCAATGGTTGATTTTATCTCGTTAAGTCTAGTGATTAAATCTTTATAATCACTGTCTTCAGAGATGAGATTTAACTCATCATTTTCAATATTATTTGAAGTTAAATTTTCACTCATAAAACTTATATTTTTAAACAGATATTTCAATTAATATAATTCTAAATAATAAATTTATTTTTTCAAAATTTTCTTAATTTAGATACAAAAAAGATCAAAAATAAATTAATTTAATTGTTCAATATTTTTTTCAAAATATGGATTACAACTATTATTTGATATACCTAAAGTCCATCCAATAAATGAAGAAATAAATATCGTGACGATTAAAGGCAAAATGGCTTGTTGAGTATTTACTAAACTGAACCATTCCCTCCAGCTACTATAAAATCTTTCTCTTTGAAATTTTCTTTTTTCGTTTTCTAGTAATCTCGCTTTTTTGGCGAAAGATTTTGTGACCCACTTTTCGAAAGGAATTTTTTTTATAATTGCCATTTTTCTTTCCACTTCTAATAATTGTCCCGAACTAAGATAAGGATGAAATGTACTTATCAATTCAAGAGTTTTTAAAAACATTTCAACAGTTGCATCTTTTATTAGCTTTTGCTCGTGACTTAAATCAGCCCACTCTATTTCTGGATAAAAACGGTTCCTATTTGGTGAGATTTGATCCTCTGACATTTGACCGGGTTCTCTAAGCCATCTATTAGTATTTTCGTCAAATCTCCGCCAATATAAAAAAGGATTAATAAAAATTGTTTTACCAGATACCTTGACTACATCTTGTTGCAGATGATTAGTTATCTTTCTGTCAGAATTTTTCAATTTTATCAAAAGTCTAAATTAATAATCTAATTAAAGATTATCTTTTATTTACTATTTTTCCAGAAATATAAAAAATTATCCTATTAATTTTAAGTTTTCGACAACTGCCAACGCTTCTTTAAATAATTACAATATTCACAATTTAGGGAAGGTTTTGGGAAATTATCCGAACGTAATAAATTGACAGTATCAATTATCTTATTTTCTACCCAAGAAGTAGAACAATCTAATTTAATTAGATGTACATCAAAATTTAATTGGTTATTAAAAAAATCTTCATTTTTCTTGCCATTGAAATATAAAAGATAAGCTTCTTTTGCCACTTGAAAACCGTTTTTTTCAAACAACCACTGATACATTTCTAACTGTCTTTTATAAGCTTTTGCATATTCGTATTTATTAAAAGTCTCAAACCAATCAAAATTATTTCTAGATGTTGCTTTTACATCAACGATAATAAGATGACCATTTTTTTTCTGCCAAATATCATCTACAGCTCCACCAAAGTCATAGTTATGTTCAATTGACTTATATCTTATCCCTTGAAAATTACTTCTCCAACGTTCTAAATCTTTGTGTTTGAAAGGCACAGCATCAATTCCATATTCAATAAATAAAGGATGCGGCTCCTGAATTTTTCTATAATAATCAAATTCATTTTTACATAAATTATCTACAGCTATATTTAAGGTAAATGGTAATGATGGTGGTTTTATTTGATATTTTTTATCCAGTACACAACATCTTGGGCAACTAAGATATTTCTCAACTGTAGATCGACTTAATTTAATAATATCAGGCATTACGTTTTAAATCTCATTTAAAAATTTCTTGCTTAAATAAAAAACTTTGAATTTTTTAAAAATTTGAAGACTTACTCCCACTCAATAGTTCCAGGTGGTTTGCTTGTAATATCATAAACAACTCTATTAACTGAACTTACTTCGTTTACGATTCTATTTGCAATCCTCTCCAAAATCTGAAAAGGAATTTTCGACCAATCGGCTGTCATACCATCTTCACTAGATACACAACGTAAAACTATTGGCCATGCATAAGTCCTTTTATCACCCATAACTCCTACTGTTTTTACTGGTAGCAATACTGCAAAAGCTTGCCAAATATCATTGTAAAGACCTGCTTTTTTAATTTCATCTCTTACTATCCAGTCTGCATCTCTTAAACAATCAAGTTTTTCATTATTCACCTCTCCCAAAATTCTTATAGCTAATCCTGGTCCTGGGAATGGATGCCTTTTTATAATTTCATCCGGCAAACCTAAAGCAGCTCCAACTTTTCGGACTTCATCCTTAAAAAGTTTTCTTAATGGCTCAACTAATTTAAATTGTAAATCTTTTGGCAATCCCCCCACATTATGATGACTCTTTATTTTTACAGCTATTCTTTCTCCTGTTTTAGGATCAATATTAGTCCCAGCACTTTCAATAACATCAGGATAAAGAGTACCTTGGGCTAAATACTGAAAAGGTCCCAATCTATTACTTTCTTCCTCAAAGACCCTAATAAATTCTTCACCTATAATTTTTCTTTTCTGCTCTGGATCAGTAATACCTTTTAATTTGGCGATAAACCTTTCCCTTGCATTAATATATTCAACTTTAATGTGAAATTTCTTATCAAAAAAATTCATTAAAAATTCTGGTTCACCTTTTCTCATGAAACCTTGGTCTATAAACATGCATGTAAGCTGATTTCCAATTGCTTTATTTAAAAGAAAAGCAAGAGTTGAGGAGTCAACTCCTCCAGATAAGGCAAGCAAAACTTTTTTATTGCCAACTTGCTCTCTTATCCTAGGAATAGTTTCCTCTATGTAGGTTTCGGTTGTCCAATCAGCCGCACAACAAGAAATGTTATAAACAAAATTTTTAATTACTGTCATCCCAAACTCTGAATGAATAACTTCAGGATGAAATTGTACGCCAAATAATTTCTTTACATCATTTGAAATTGCTGCATGGAGTGTGTTCTCGGTATGTGCAATTTTATTAAATCCATCAGGCAAACAATTAATAGAATCGCCATGACTCATCCACATAATAGATTTATCTTCTACATCAGAAAGGAGGTCAGATTCTTGGTCTATATTTATTGGTGCTCTACCATATTCAGCTCTTTTAGTTGCTGAAATAACAGATCCTCCAAGTTCTTTGACCATTAACTGCATTCCATAGCATATACCAAGAATAGGAATTCCTAAATTAAAAATTTTTTCATCACAATTAGGCGCATTATGGTCATAAACAGAATTTGGGCCTCCACTCAAAATAATCCCTTTAGGGTTAATATTTTTAATTTCCTCAATTGAAATGTAATTGCTTACTACAAGAGAAAAAACATTAGTTTCTCTAATTCTTCTAGCAATCAATTCAGAATATTGAGATCCGAAATCCAAAATTAATATTGAAGGATCTCGTTCTTTTTTTAAAATTATTTGACTCATGTATAAAAGTTAACTCAATTTATTTACAAAAGCATAATGAATCACAAATTAATCTCATTGAAAATAAGAAATATAATTATTGCCATTAATTCCAGCCCACCTAATTTTCCTTTTTCTATCAAAAATGATTGATGCGATTTCCATATCGGTTTTTACATACCTATTTACATAAGTAAAAGAACGCTTTTCGATCGTATTTGATAAATTCTTGAATAATTTATCAGCTAAAGATTTATTAAATCTTTCAAGAAGTTGTAATGCATTCTCAAGATTATCTAACTGAGATAATTCAACTATTATTTCAGGTGGTAACTTTTCTTGAACAGCTAAATAAACAAGAATCTCAATTCTTGCATCAGCCAAATGATTATGTGTATGAAAAATACCGCCTGCTAATTTAATTAATTTCCCGTGATAACCAAAAAGAATTACAGTTTTAACTTTTTTTATTGCAGCATCAACTAATAATGGTCCTATCCAATTTCCAATTTTAATAATTGGCAAATTAATATTATAAGTTTTGGCCAAATTTAACCCATTTTCACCAATAACAAATATAACTTCCCCTTTAAAATCATTTTGAATTAACTTTGCTAAATTATTTTTTGCCTCTTCTAATTGATCAGGTGAAGCACTCGAATAAGTCTCAGCAGAAGTACCAATAATAGATAATCCATCAACAATACCAAATGATTTATTGCTAGTTCTTTCTGCTAAAAACGCCCCATTTGGGAAAATAATTTCTAATTTTAAACTAAAACCCGCAGGAATACTATCTAATAAATTTTCATATAAAACTTCTTTGGCAAAATTAGAAATACATATCTCTGATGTATCTTCTTTTATGCCTACACCAGATCCTGCAATAATATTTATTGGAATTGTTTGAACAGGATTATTAAAAGAAATTTTTTCTAAAGAGGCAATTGTCCATATCTCTAAGTTTTGTGTAATGTCAAGATCTAAGCCAGACTTTGCAAAGGTAATTCCTAGTGCATGAGAGTCATTTTTAAGTAAACCAACAGAATGAATCTCGATTTTTATTGCTTTTTTTTCATTAGGAATTTTTACTAGTTCATAATTCTTAAATGGTAACCCTACTAGTTTATTTAATGCTGACCTAGCAGCTCCAGCAACCCACAAAGGTAAAGAAAATCCTTTTTTCAAATCAAGTAATTGAAAAATACATAATGAGAACTAATCTAAGAATGACCTATTTAATAAAAAGTGGCCATACAACAAAAATTATCATTGATGATTCCTGGACCCACACCAGTTCCAGAAAAAGTTTTACAAGCATTAAGTAAGCATCCAATAGGCCATCGCAGTAAAGAATTTCAAGACCTCGTAGAGAGTACAACTAAAAATTTACAGTGGCTTCATCAAACTCAAAATGATGTTCTAACAATCACTGGTAGTGGGACTGCAGCAATGGAGGCTGGAATAATAAATACCTTAAGTAGAGGAGATATAGTAATTTGTGGAGAAAATGGAAAATTTGGCGAAAGATGGGTAAAAGTTGCTAAAGAATTTGGTCTGGAAGTGATAAAAATTGATTCCGAATGGGGTACTCCACTTGATCCAGAAGAATTCAAAAAGGTATTAGAGGAAGATACACAAAAAGCAATAAAAGCAGTTATTTTGACTCATTCTGAAACCTCAACAGGTGTAATTAATGATTTAGAAACTATTAGTTCATATATTCGTGCACACAACACAGCTTTATCAATTGTTGACTGCGTTACAAGTCTTGGAGCTTGCAATGTACCAGTAGATGAATGGAAATTAGATATCGTTGCTTCAGGTTCACAAAAGGGATATATGATACCTCCAGGGCTTAGCTTTGTAGCAATGAGCCAAAAAGCATGGGAAGCTACAGAAAAATCCAATTTACCAAAATTTTATTTAAATTTAAAATCATACAAAAAAAGTCTTTTAGCTAACAGTAATCCATACACCCCAGCAGTTAATTTAATTTTTGCTTTAGATGAAGCTTTAAAAATGATGAGAGAAGAAGGCTTAAATAACATTTTCCTGAGACACAATAAACACAAATTAGCGATAAGCAATGCAGTAAAGGCCCTAAATCTAAAATTATTTGCTGATGAAAAATTTTTAAGCCCTTCAATTACTGCGGTAAAAACTGAAGGAATCGATGCTGAAGAATTTAGAAAAACTATAAAAAATAATTTTGATATTTTACTTGCTGGTGGTCAAGATCATATGAAGGGAAAAATATTTAGAGTCGGACATTTAGGTTATGTTAACGATAGAGATATTATTACGGTAGTGTCTGCTATTAGTAATACACTTCTAAACCTCGATAAAATCACCGCCCAACAAGCTGGTGAAGCATTGGCTGTGGCGTCTAGATATCTTGAAGAAAATTAAGTTAAGTACCTGGCTCTTCAACATTTCCGCCTAATTCAACAATCTTTTTTCTAAGAACAATTGATTTTTTTTCATCACCGTTGGTTTGAGCGATTGCGAGGGCAAACTCTAATTTTTCGAGTTGGTGGCCACCCTCAATAAAAGATAATTTTTTCCTTATGAAATTTTTATTATCTTTGTATGAAATTTGTGAAGACATAAAAATACATGCTTTAAGTTATATTATGCCAACAAAAGGGGACATTACGAGAGGAAATCAAAAATATTATTTGACTATAAACTTAAACAAATAAATTTTTTTCTAATATTATGTCCAAACATCACTAAAGTTTTATGCCAAACATAAATCTCATATATTACCTTCTTGCTGGCGCCATTTTTGGAGCTTTAGCTCTAAAAACCGGTATCCCTGCAGCGCCTCTTGCAGGGGCTTTAATAGGCGCAAGTATACTTAGTATCAGTGGCAAAGTCGATATTGCAGAGTGGCCAATAGGCACAAGAACAATTTTAGAAATCGGCATCGGAACAGTTATTGGTACATCATTAACCAAAGACTCATTAATGGATCTTCAAACCTTATGGAGGCCTGCTATTTTAATAACTTTTACTTTAGTTATTACAGGATTAGCAATTGGATTATGGACAAGCAGATTACTTAATATCGATGTGATAACAACAATTCTTGGTGCAGCACCAGGAGGTATTAGCGGTATGAGTCTTGTAGGGTCAGAGTATGGGGTAGGAGCTGCAGTAGCTACCCTACACGCAGTTAGGTTGATTACTGTACTTCTAATTCTTCCTTTAATTGTGAAATGCTTGAATATATTTGGAGTAATTAAATCTTAAATTTCTATAGACATATTCACAATAAAAGATATTTTTAAATAGAAGATAAATGACTAATGCAAAGATTTAAGGATAAAAAACTAATATTAGTATCGTTGGGAGTTTTCACTCCGCTAATCCTTACTAATGCAAAAGTTAATGCAAGTTCATTTGGGGCAGAAATTTTTTGTAGTATGAGAGATGGAGGAAATGACCATGAAAGTAGTTGGGATGCAGCTTATACATATATAAAAAAACAAAAGGGAGGATTATTCAAAGTTTCACCTAAAAATGCAGCAGCACAAATTACTGAAACAGTTATAAGAGAAAGAGAAAAATTTAGTTATTGCGTTGAATATTTAGATAATCTTCATCCAAATAGAAAACTAATAAGAGATTTAGAAAAAGAAGAAAAAAGAAAAGAAAAAGAAGCTCAAGATAGAGAAAACAAAAGAATAAAATTAGAAAAAGAATTAGAAGAAACTAATAAAGAAATTTCTGAAGAATTTACTGATGAAACACTCGATAGATATAGTTATTAATCAATTTTTTAAAAAGATAATAATTTTTTTCAAATTTACTAAATGTTATTTTGTATCTAAACACACTAAAACATATTTTGACTGGCAAATTTAAACTAAAAGGGGTGAGTAATTATTGACTTTTAGTATATTCAAGCCATTATTTATTTAACTAAATATTCTGAATGCATATTAATGATGCGGTGTTTTTAGAGGATTTATGTCCTAAGTTCAGATTGAGACAATGGCGAAAATCTATTCATAGTTTTACAGGAAAAAGTTGTATATATTGCGGAAAACCATCTGAATCTATTGACCATGTAATACCAAGATGCCAAGGAGGCTTAAGTACAACAGAAAACTGTGTCCCTGCTTGTCTTTCCTGTAATGGGGATAAATCAAATCAAAATGCTTTGTTTTGGTATAGAAAGCAAAAATTTTATGATCCTCGAAGAGCAATGGCTATAAGAGCTTGGTTAGAGGGAGATTTAAGATTAGCTATTAGATTACTGCAATGGGCTAATCCTAATTTTAAGGTAAAAAATAAAAATTACGTACACGATGAATCAGAATATAAAGCAGCTTGACTACCAAACAATACATATTTTTCTAGAGTTATAACTCTCACATATATTTTCCAATTCTTTTGGGAATTCTGGAAATATTAAAATTGTCGAAAATGTAAGAAGAAAGATAAATAATTTTTGGTAGAATTTAAGATTAACTAAACTAACTTCTTTCTCTTTAAGACGGGGATAACTTTTGCAAACACAGAAAGTTTTTAATTTTAAATCGGGCTTAAGAGCTGTCTTCATCATCAATTAATACATATGTACTACTTTAACCCAGCATGAAGAAGCCTGCAAGTTTAATCGGAAATAAATTTTTAATCTTGGGATGTGGTTACAGCGGTAGTTATTTTGCAAAAACTATTAAAAAATTCGGTTGCACTGTTTTAACAAGCTCAAGATCTATAAGCAGAGATCCAAATAGTTTTGTTTTCAACAGTGAAAACGGAGTGGTTCCTGATGCAAAAATTTTTGATGGAGTAACACATATTCTTAGTTGCATACCTCCCGACAAAAATGGAAATGATCCAGTATTAAGAAGCCTTAAACATACACTAAAAAATTTGTCCCTAGAGTGGGTTGGATATTTATCTACAACAGGAGTTTACGGGAACACCAAGGGTGATTGGGTTTCTGAAATTAATGAACCAAACCCGTTTCAAAAACGAAGTTACAAGAGGTTAAATTGTGAAAAAGAATGGATTGAATCTGGTTTACCTGTACAAATTTTTAGGTTACCCGGTATTTATGGACCTGGAAGATCCACTTTTGAAGCAATAAAAAATAAAAAAATTCGCGTTATTTCAAAAAAAAATCAGGTTTTTTCGAGAATTCATGTTGCTGATATTGCAAATGCTATTATCTATCTATTACAAAACAAAAATTCTTTAAAGTTTTACCAAATTATCAATATTGCAGATGATGAACCCTGTTCTCAGTTAGAAGTCATTCAATATTGCTACGACTTACTTGGTTTAACAATGCCAAAACCAATATTATTTGAGGATGCAAAAGAGGAATTATCACCTATCGCTCAATCTTTTTGGATGGAAAATAGGAGAGTTTCTAATAAACTTTTATGCGAAACACTTGGATATAAACTAATTTATAAAAACTATAAGAAAGGCTTAAAAAATTGTTATTTAAATAGTTAAAAAAAATTTAAAACTTTTTATGAATTTTCAGAATACAAATAAAACATTAAAGCTAGTGTTAAGCATCGGAGATGAGTCAGGAATTGGACCTGAAATAATCCTAAAAGCACTTTGTTCTCCTGAGATACCAAAAAATATTGACTTTACATTAGTTGGATCAAAAAAAAATCTACAAAATACATATAAACATCTTCGATCCTTAGGATTAGAAAACCTTGCAAATCCTAAAAATTTAAAGATACATGATCTCGAAACTTCTTCATCGAATAGTAACCCTAAATCAAGTTATGGTAATTCAAGTTTTTATTACTTAACAAAAGCGATTGAAATTGTAAAAAAATATCCCAATTCGGCACTTATAACTGGACCAATTTGCAAAAAATCATGGTCATTAGCAGGTCATTATTTCTCTGGGCAAACTGAAGTATTAGCAAAATCGTGTGGAATAAAAAATGTTGGAATGTTATTCACTGCAAAATCACCTATTACAGGTTGGAGATTTAATACTTTATTAGCTACAACCCACATACCTCTTTGTGAAGTCCCCAAGCAATTAACTACAGAATTAATTCACTCTAAATTAGATCTATTCAAAGATTTTTGTAATACCTATGTTGATAAACCTACCTTAAAAGTCGCGGGTTTAAATCCTCATGCTGGTGAAGAAGGGATTTTGGGTAGCGAAGAAAAAGATTGGCTCAATGATGCATTAACTACTTGGAATCAAAGAAATAGAAATATTAAATTATTAGGCCCTTTATCACCAGATAGTTGCTGGAATTCTTCAGTAAAAGCATGGTATGAAAAAGATTCTGAAAAGCATGATGGCATTCTTGCTATGTATCATGATCAGGGTTTAATTCCAATGAAAGTAATAGCTTTTACTTACTCAGTAAATACCACAATTGGTTTACCTTTTATAAGAACATCTCCAGATCATGGAACTGGATTTGATATTGCTGGCAAAGGAATTGCTCAATCTCGCAGCATGATTGAGGCTATAAAGGCTGCCATAGAAATGACCAATAATTCAAGACTGCTTAACACGCATTAAAACTTGACCAAATTCAACTGGCGTCCCATTTTCAACGAGAATCTCTACTATTTCGGCATTAAATTCAGATTCAATTTCATTCATTAACTTCATAGCTTCCAAAATACAAATAGTTTGACCTACTGTAATATTATTTCCAACTTCTACGAATGGGTCCTCATCAGGGGCTGCAGCCCTATAAAAGGTCCCAACCATAGGAGAAGTAATTTCAGTTAGATCAGAACGTCCTGGGGGCGCGACCTGAGCTGCTTCAGGCTCATTAACAATGGGGATATTATCATTAATAATTTTTTGATTAGCAATTGTTTGCTTATCAAATGAAGTATTAGAAACTAAATTATTATTAACTTGGTTCTGATCAAATACATTCCTTTTTATTTCGAGTTTAAAATCTTCTCCCTCTAGCGAGAACTCTTGTATATCACTTGTAGAGATTTTCTCTATTAAGCGATTTAAGTCATCATGATCTAATTTCATAGCCATTAATTTTCACGTCCAAGATAACTGTCATTACGTGTATCAACTTTAATCATTTCTCCCACAGAAATAAATAAAGGAACCATAACTTGTGCACCTGTTTCTAGAATAGCTGGTTTCGTGCCCCCACTAGCAGTATCACCTTTAACTCCTGGATCAGTCTCTTTAACTTTCAAAGTAATAGATATTGGAAGTTCTACTTCTAAAACTTTACCATTATGAAAAATTACATTAACCTCCATTCCTTCTTTCAAATACTTTGCACCTTTACCGATTTGTTCAGAGGTAAGTCTTGTCTCTTCAAAACTTATCATATCCATAAAAACATAATCACCAGACTCCACATAAGTATGCTGCAGGTTAGACTTCTCAAGGATAGCCTGCTGTACTGATTCTCCGGCTCGAAAAGTTTTTTCAACCACGTTGCCGCTTTGAACTGATTTTAATTTTGTTCGCACAAAAGCAGAACCCTTGCCAGGCTTGACATGTAGAAATTCTACAACACGCCAAACTTGTCCATCCAATTCGATGGTAGTACCTGTGCGAAAATCGTTACTGGAAATCATTCCTGTATTACATCCCCAAGGATCATAAACCTGCAAGAGTACTATGCAAAAATTCTTATCAAATCAGAACAAACTTTTCTTAATTTTATCGATTGTAATTTTACAGATTTTTCTATTAAAACCAATTAAAGTACTGGCTGATTTACCTACTGGAAATGCAGTAAAAGACCCTAGCGCAATCCTCAGAAATGCTCTCCCTATCAAGCAAGTTGAGTTGCAAGAACTTCAACACAAATTGGAAGAAACTAGTGACCTTGTAAGAGGAGGAAGATGGCCCGCTCTTACGAAAACTGTTACAAAATGTCAATCTTTACTAAAAAAATACCAAAGCAAAATTATTCAAGAATTGCCAAACGATAAAAAGAAAATTGCTGAAAAAACATTTTTAGTGCTGAAGGAAAATTTTGAAAGTCTTCAAAATTTCTCTAAATCAAAGGATAAATACTCATTTATCGCAACTCGAAGAGATGCTTTAGATAAAATAGGTGGATTAGAAGAATATTTTCTACCAAATGAATTTCCATACTCTATTCCTCAGGAATTTGATAATTTACCAAGATTACTGGGCAGAGCAAAAGTCAATATAAAAACCTCCAAAGGAGATATGCAAGCAATTGTGGATGGATTTAACGCCCCACTTACAGCAGGAGCATTTATAGATTTATCTTCAAAAAACTTCTACAAAGATTTACCTATCAACAGAGCAGAAGAATTTTTTGTACTACAAACAGGTGATCCAATTGGTGAAGAAATTGGCTATGTAGATCCTGAATCAAATGAAGAACGACACGTTCCTCTCGAAATTAGAATTCCTGATGAAAAGGATACTTTTTATAATCAAACTTTTGAAGATTTAGGTCTTTATACAGAGACACCGACATTACCTTTCGCAACACTTGGAACTCTAGGATGGTCCCATTCAAATACCGCAGTTGATGATGGCTCATCACAATTTTTCTTCTTTTTATATGAAGCAGAATTAAATCCAGCGGGTCGTAACTTAATTGACGGAAGGAATGCAGCCTTTGGTTATGTTGTAGATGGTTTTGATGTATTAGAAGAGCTAACCAAAGATGACACAATTATCTCAATAGATGTTTTAGAAGGGATTGAAAACCTTAAATTAAATGCATAAAGAAATCCTAGAAGATATTGGGGAAAAAGAATTAATTAATAGGCTTGCAAAATTTATGCCTAAAAATCAAGTTTCAGATGATTGCGCTTTAATCAAAACTAAACACGACAACTTAATTATTAATAATGATTCTTTGGTAGAAAATGTTCATTTCAATGACGTAACTATTTGCCCTGAAGACCTTGGATGGAAAGCCGTGATCAGCAACATTTCTGATTTATTATCGAGTGGCAGCAGGAAAACTATAGGAATTACAATAAGTTTAATTCTACCCACAAAAACTGAGTGGGTTTGGGTTGAAGAGTTATATAAAGGAATAAACAAAGCTTTAAAAGAATATGGCGGCATAATTCTTGGAGGAGATTGCTCAAAAGGGAATCAAAAAGCAATATCAATTACTGCCTTTGGAATTCAAGGTGAACTTGAATTACGAAGAAACGCATGTAAACCAGGAAATGTCATCTTAACAACAGGAATTCATGGTCTTAGCAAACTTGGATTTTTAATAAAAAATAAAATTAATTTAGATAATGATATTTCTCTTAAAAAAAGATTAATAAGTAAATCTATTGAACATTTTTGTCGCCCTAAAGTTTACCCAAATTTTCTAAAAAATCTCCTCAAAACTCGTTCTAATAAAAAAATGAAGAGAATAGGATGTACTGATAGCAGTGATGGTCTATTTCAAGCTTTACAAGACTTAGCAAGAGCTAGCAAATGTAAAGCAATTATCAATTATGAAAAAATACCTAAAGATAAGGATTGGCCATCAGGAGATAAATGGGATGAATATTATTTTTTTGGAGGTGAAGATTACGAGTTGGTTTTCTCCTTGCCAAAAAAATGGGCAAAAAAGTTATCTAAACTTGATAAAAATATTAACGAAATCGGTTTTTTTGCAGAAGGTGAACCGTCAATAGAATTTAATGATAGTAAAAATAACAAATTATTGAATAATACACCTTTCAAGCACTTTTAACTATTCCCAATTTTTTGCAACAATCTCAGCTAAATCTACAACTCTTTGGCTATAACCCCACTCATTGTCGTACCATGCAAGGACCTTTACAAGATTGTCTCCAATACACATAGTAAGATCACTATCTACAATTGATGATTCGTTAGTACCTGCATAATCGCTAGACACTAATGGTTCGTCTCCGTACTTAATGATACCTTTCATTGAGCCTAAAGATGCCTCCTTGAGAGCATTGTTTACTTCTTCACTGGTAACAGATTTAGAGGAT
>QCSV01000010.1 GCA_003211415.1 Prochlorococcus sp. AG-670-M15
CCGATTTAGCTAGAGAAAATCCAAATATCAATATTCTTTCTGATGAGATTTACGAACTAATCCTTAAAAAAGAATTTAAACACTACAGTTTATCTTCATTAGCAAATGACTTAAAAGATAGGATTTTTATAATAAATGGGTTTGCGAAAGGATGGGCTATGACTGGCTGGAGGATAGGTTATTTAGTAGGTCCCAAAGATGTAATCAAAGCATCCTCAGCATTACAAAGTCAAAGTACAAGTAATGTTTGCTCTTTTGTTCAAAAAGGTGCTTTAGAGGCTTTAAAAATTAATAATGAGTTTTTCTCAATGATAAATAGCCATTATGATCAAAGAAGAAGACTTCTCTATGAGGGCCTTAATAATATAAATGGGATTTATATTGAAGAACCTAATGGAGCATTTTACGCATTTCCAAAATTACCTAACTCCTCAATTACTTCTGTTGATTTCTGCAACAAAGCTCTTCAAGATTACGGATTAGTTGTTGTACCTGGAAAAGCTTTTGGGGCTGATCAATGTATAAGAATATCTTGTGCAGCTTCAGAAATTAAAATAAAAGATGGACTACAAAGGATTGAAAAAGCTATCTCTGAATACTATTAATTGAAACTAAGTTATGTTTAATTTAAAAAATTTCCTACTAAGTTCATCTCTACTATTTTCTATTTTTTCATCACCTGTATTTTCAAATCCCAAAGTTTTAAAAGTTGGAGCAATACCTGATCAAAACCAAGATCTTTTGGACAAAAGATTTAATTTATTTTCAAAAGAATTATCCAAACAACTTGATTTAGAAGTCAAATACATTCCTGTTATTAATTATGTTGCAGCAGTAACTGGATTTCGAACTAAAGATTTAGATTTAGTTTGGTTTGGCGGTTTATCAGGAGTTCAAGCCAGACTACAAACTCCTAATTCAATTGTCATAGCTCAAAGAGATATCGATAAGGAATTTAAAAGTGTTTTTATAGTAAACAAAAATTTAGAACTTAACCCAATTTCAAACATTAAAGGACTTAAAAAACTAAAAAATTTGAGATTTACTTTTGGCTCTGAAAACTCAACTTCTGGAAGATTAATGCCAGAATATTTTTTGAATCGAGCAGGGGTAGAAATTAAACACTTTAAAGGGGGAAAAGCAGGTTTTAGTGGGAGTCATGATGCCACTATAGCTTTAGTTAATAGTGGGGCATTTGATGCTGGAGCTTTAAATAAGCAAGTTTGGGAAAACACTCTTAAAAATAATCCCAAAAGAACAAGTAATTTAGAATTATTCTGGATCACCCCAGAATATGTTGACTATCATTGGATTGCTCAAGGGGATCTTGAAAATAGATTCGGGGAAGGGTTTACAAACGAACTTAAATCAGTAATTCTAAATTTAGATATAAAGCAAAAATCACATAAACAGATATTAGATATGTTCAATGCAAAAAGATTTATAAAGGCAGAATCAAAACAATATAAAAATATAGAGGAAATCGGGAGGAAATTAAATAAAATTAGATGAATAATACTGTCTTAGAATTAAAAAATATATCTTATAAATACAAAAATGATCTTATTCTAAATAAAATAAATTTAAAAATAAATTCAGGGGAGAAAATTGCACTTTTAGGTAAAAGCGGTTCAGGAAAAACTACATTAATATCAGTACTTAATGGCACTATCAAGCCAACTCAAGGTGAGGTTAAATTATTCAATAAAAGTTTCGAGGAATTAGATAGAAAGCAGAAAAGTAAAATAACAACTATTTGGCAAGATTTAAGATTAATAGAAGATCTCTCTGCAGAACAAAATGTTAATTGTGGACTACTAGCGGAAAACAATTTTTATTTCGCTTTTAAAAATTTACTAAATATAAGTTCTTTTAAGAAGGCGCATAAATATATGCAATTATGTAGACTTCATAATTCTATTTACGACAAAAAAATCAGAAAACTATCTGGGGGGCAAAAACAAAGGGTGGCTATAGCTAGATCATTAATTCAAGGATCAAATATATTACTTGCAGATGAGCCTTTTAATAATCTAGATCCCAAATTGATAACAACAATTAAAAACCTATTACTCGAAAGTGTCGATAAAAATAATACAAAAAAATCCCCAAAGACGGCATTAGTTGCATTACATCGATTAGATTTGCTAAATGATTTCGATAAAATTATTGGAATCAGGGATGGTAAAATTTTTTTCAATATCAAAAGAAATAACTTAAAGAAGCTTCATTTAGACAAAATATATTAATTAGTTGAATAAATTAAAATTAAACTATACCTCATTATCTTTTCTTCCAATTTTGGTATGCATACCTTTAGGGTATCAATTAATAAACAATATTCATTTTGGAGGATTTAAATTATTCCAAGAATTCTTAATTTCTGCATTTAATCCCAAGATCGATAATGAAATTATTATTACCGTAATTAAGCGATTAAATGAAACTATCTTAATTGGTTTTTTTAGTTGGTTAGTAAGTATTATTTTTGGAGCAATTTTTGGAATAATTTCCTCAAATATTTTTTATAAAATCTTTAATATTCCAAATTTTTTCTACCGCATAATAAGGTTTTTTCTAACAATAATTAGATCTATACACGAAGTGTTATGGGGAATACTATTAATTCAAATATATGGAATAAATTTTTCGATAGGAATAATAGCTATATGTATTCCTTATATTGCTGTAAATTCAAAAGTTTTTGCTGAACAATTAGAAACTATTGACTACAAAAGTTTTGAATCTATAAATCAAATAAATGCACCTAAATTTTCTTCTTTAGTAACTTTAATATGGAATCCAATAATAAATACATTTAAAAACTTTGGTTTATATCGATTAGAGTGTTCAATAAGAAGTACGGTGATTTTAGGACTTTTTGGGATTGGAGGAATAGGTAACAGTATTTTTTTATCTTTCCAAACTTTGAATTTTAGGGAGTTATGGACTTATTTATGGTCCTTAGCAATTTTAATAATTCTTTCTGGATTAATTTTCAAAAAAATAAAATTTAATACTACAAATAAAATCCTATCTATTTTTTTTACTGCAGTTTTTCTTATAACAATTTTATTTTCTTTTTCATATTTTCTTTATTTTATTTTTAATAATAATTTTGAAAATTTTAATTCCGTTAGTTCTCTATTTAAATTAAGCTCAGATTTAGGATTATTTGATTTCTTAAAACTTATATTAGAAACAATAATTTTAAGTCTTTTATCAACAGGAATCGCAATTAGTTTACCTCCATTAGTATTAGGAATTTTTAACAACAATACTTCTAAAATTTTTATAAAAATTTTTGCATTTTTATTACGTTTAATTCCTACACCTGTAATACTGCTAACTCTATTAACTTTTAATTATCCTTCTGTATCTTTAGCAGCTTTAACATTAGGTCTCCACAACGCTGGTATTACTAGCAAATTACTTTTTACAAATCTAGATAGCCAAGACAAGAGAAATTATATTGCAATGAAATCTCTAGGAATCTCAAAAAAGACTAGTTGGCTTTTAGGTTTATTTTCTCAACAAGCAAAAAGTTACTTAGCATATTGCGCTTATAGATCTGACATCATTATTAGAGAAACTGCAATTGTTGGGGTTATTGGAAGTGTTGGTCTAGGTTGGCAATTGCAAGAATCACTAAGTTCCTTCGCATGGCAAGAAGTTACCATAGTTTTGATAGCTTATAGCTCCATCGCAATAGTTGGAGAATTAATAAATGGTAAAATCAAAAATAGTTTAACTTGATTTGTAAGAATAATTTGTTAAATCAAGTAATTATTTTTTTTCCCGGTTATAGTGATAAGTCTACCAAAACAGCTAGTTGTAATTGGAGATAGCTCAGTTTATGGATGGGGAGATAATGAGGGTGGTGGGTGGTGTGAGAGGCTTAGAAAAGATTGGTGCAATAACCACAATGGGCCAGTTATTTATCAACTTGGAGTTAGGGGAGATGGGATAGAAAAAGTTTCATCTAGATGGGAAAAAGAATGGTCATCTAGAGGAGAAACGAGAAGAAATAAACCTAAAGCAATCCTACTAAATGTAGGTCTTAACGACACTGCAGCAATTGGTCAGATAAATGGAAGAAATCAATTAGATATAGATGGATTTGAATATGGATTAGAGAGGCTAATTAATGAAATGAACTCTAAAACAAATGTATTTGTTATTGGTCTGACACCAGTTGACGAAAGAAAAATGCCGTTCGCAGGATGTCTATGGTACTCAAATGATTTTTGTAATTCTTATGAAAGGAGAATGGAGGAAGTATGCCTCAATCAGAATGTCCCATTTCTTCCTACTTTTAGAGAAATGTACTCTGATAAAAGAAGTAAAAATTGGATTACTCATGATGGGATTCATCTAAATTCCGAAGGTCATTTCTGGCTTTTCCAAAGACTTAAAAGTTGGGAGATTCTTACAAAATGGAAGGAATCCTAGGTCTTTCCAAAAATTATTAATTTAAAAAATATGAATATAAAATAAGAGCAAAGATAGCAAAAACAGAAGCAATACTTGTCTGAATAGCATTTACTAATTCATTACTTAATTTATATTTGTTTTGAAATTTAGCACCAATAATACTTTCAGATAGTGTTGCCAAGAATCCAGAAACTATAACAACTATAAAATGATATTTTGTAGAAATAATTGATAGACGAAGCATTATAAAAGCCATAAAAATTGATCCCAAAACACTAGCTAATGTTCCTTCTATACTTATTCCTCCTTCAGTTCCTCTCTCAACCTTTTTAAGTGAAGTAATTAAATATGTTTCTTTACCAAATCTTTTTCCAATTTCGCTACCAAAAGTGTCCGCCAACTTTGCAGCAAAACTTGCAGCAAAACCTACTTTAAACATCGCTACGTTGGCAGCATTAAATTTGGTCATAATGGCAAGGAATAATCCTGTAGCTGCAGAGCCCCATACATTCTCAGGGCCTCTTCTCCCACCTCTTTTTTCAGCTATTCCTTGTTCTTTTTTAAATTTAAAACCTATTTTGGTAACGAGAGATCCAAATAATAAATAAATTACAACTGACATCCATCCCTGCCAAGACAAACATCCCCACAAAATTGTGCCTAAAATTCCTGCACTTATCCAACCACTTTTCGTCATCAAAGGAATCTTGCAAAATATATAAATTAAAATAAAATTAATGCAAAAACCTATAAAAAATTGATTTCTAATTAAATCCATATTTATCTAATGCATTAATTTCAAATCAGTTCTCCACTGATTTAGAATTGATGATGCGTTAATACTAGCCGTTGAAGTTCTTAAAATAGTGTCAGAAAGTTTAACAAAGGTAATATTTTTTCTATTAAAAAGATCAATTTCTTTAGGGGACCAGCCTCCTTCAGGGCCAATTACATTCCAAAAAATACCTCTTTTTTTATTTGCAAATTCTTGTTGTTTTCTTAACCATTGATTTAAGTCATATAGTTTTTCTTCTCTAGTTATAGAAATTGAAACTCTTTCTTGATTATCTCTACTTTTTAGCCATTCAATAATATCCATACCATTTAAAATAGATGGTTTCCATAATCTCTCACTTTGCTCAACTGCTTCTTTGATAATTGAATTCCATCTCAAAAGTTTTCTAGAAAAATTTAAATTTTTGTTTACCTGTCTTTCTGAAAATAATGGCTGTATATAATCAATTCCTATTTCAGTACACATTTTTAAAATATCCTCAAAACCACTTTTTGGTATCACAACAGCTATGCCTAATAAGTAAATTTCTTGTTCTTGAAATAAGTAAGGTTTTTTTAATTTAATTATTTCTAAACAATCATTTTTAACTTTTATAGCTTTCCATAATGAACCCTTTCCGTTAGCTATAAATATTTCTTTACCATTTTTTAGCCTCATTACTTTATTTAGATAATGAGCCTCTTCTTTATAAAGTTCTAAATAATTGTTCTTAATATTTTCAATTCTTTCATGGGAAATAATTAATCTTGTTAAGTCTTCCATCTAAAACAATTAATCTTTGAAAACTAAATCTTCATGTTCTTCAATTGCCCAATCATTATTTTCACCCCCAATAATTAACTCTTCAATTTTTACATAATTATTTGATATCTCATTGAGAGAATTAATTAATATATCTATTGAAATGGAGTCTGAAGTTCCAAAATCAACCCAACATCTTCCCCACAGGTTTTGATATTCCATAATTCCTAAATTATGCATTAAGGCTGGAAGAGATGCGTTTTTTTGGTCATTATCGTAGGACATCCAACTTAGATCGGAACCCTCTTCATGAGTTTGCAAATTTTCAGAATTAAATCCACCTAACCTTCCTAAAACGTACCAACTATCAAAAACACCATCTAAATAATTTTTTTCATCTTGAGTTGGTGATTCTGAAAACCTGATCCATATCCAACAATTAAAAGGATCAACTTCCCTAAAAATAATATTCATATTGACTAATAGCTTTTTAGATCTAAAGCTATTATAAGTAAGTAATTACTAGATTAAAATTCATACCTATAACTTAATTAATAATGCTTGATTTAAAAGAAATATCTTATCAACCACAAACTGGTGAAAGAAAAATAATAGAAAATTTAAATTTAAAAGTTTATGAAAATGAAATCATTTTAATTTGCGGCAATAGTGGTTCTGGGAAAACAACACTTCTCGAAATAATAAGCGGATTAACAAATCCACAAAAAGGAAAAATTACTTGGAAGAATAAAATTTTATCTTCTAGACAAAGAAGATGGTTTTGTGGAGTAGTATTCCAATTTCCTGAAAGATACTTTATAGGAACAACCATTGGTAAAGAATTAAAAATAGGCCACAAATCTTTAAGAGAAAAAAATATAGAAATAGTTTTAAATAAAGTTGGTTTAAAAAAAATTAATCTAACCCAACCACCAGAACAACTAAGTGGCGGACAACAAAGGCGGCTAGCTGTAGCAGTTCAGCTACTTAGAAACCCCTCAATTCTTTTACTTGATGAACCAACTGCTGGATTAGACTATTCAATGAGAAATGATGTGAAGAATTTAATTCTTGATCTAAAAAATAAAAATACAATTATTATTGTTACTCATGAACCTGCCTTATTTGAAGGAATTCCTTCTAGGATATTATCCTTGGAAAAAGGGAAAATAAAAAATTTTATAAAAGAAAATCATGCAGGATAGGATAGTTCGGGCTACTGCAGCAAATGGAGGAATAAGATTAGTTGCGGTCTTAACAACAGAATCTTCTTTAGAAGCAAAAAAAAGACACGGTCTTTCTTATTTAACCACCTGTATCTTAGGAAGAGCATTTAGTGCTTCACTGCTTTTAGCAAGCTCGATGAAGATAATGCATGGGAGAGTTACTTTAAGAGTTAGATCTGACGGACCTTTAAAAGGATTACTAGTTGATGCAGGTAGAGATGGAAAAGTTAGGGGTTATGTAGGGAATCCTAATTTAGAATTAGACCTAGTCAAAATAGGCAATAATAAATATTCTTTTGATTTTACAAAAGCATTAGGTACAGGATATTTAAATGTAATTAGAGATAGTGGATTTGGAGAACCCTTTACAAGCACTGTTGAATTAGTAAATGGAAATATTGCTGAAGACTTAGCTTCATATTTATATCATTCAGAGCAAACTCCCTCTGCTGTATTTATTGGAGAAAAAATTCAAAATAAAAGTGTTATTTGTAGTGGTGGCTTATTAGCTCAAGTTCTACCTAAAAAAGATACTGACCCTCTACTTGTCTCACTACTTGAAGAAAGATGTAAAGAAATTAATTCTTTCAGTGAAGACCTATTTAAGTCAAAAGATAATCTTCTTTCGTTAATTAGAAATATATTTCCCGATATTGACGATAAATCAATCTCTGAAAAAGCTCGTTCCCAAGAAGTAAGTTTTAAATGCAAGTGTTCCAAACAAAGAAGTTTAAATGCGATGAAAATGCTTGATAAAAGCGAGTTGGAGGACATCCTCAATAAAGATGGCAAAGCAGAGTTAGTTTGTGAATTTTGTAAGAATAAATATCTTATAAATTATGAAGAAATTAAATCTATGATAGAAAATTAATCATAAAAAAATTACGCCTAGCCATAAAATAACCATGGCTGGAATACTTTGAATTTTTTGTATTGATAAAGAGTTGTTTGATACTTCCTGAATGAAAGAATTATTTTCAAGCAATCCACCAAATATTAATCCTATCGAGAGAAAGGTTACACTCCAACCCAGAGAACCTATAAATCTTTTCCCCGATTTAATTTGAGTATAGGTAAGTATTAATGTTGAAATAGAAAGTAAAAGTCTATTATTAGAGTCTGGACTGATAAATAACAAAATTAAAAATAAAAGACTAAAAGATATTTTTATTGAAAGATTATCAAATGAGGGGGTGGTTATTTTTGGCAAACTATACTGACTTAAGTTCTTAGAGTTATTATTTAAATTTTTTATCTTAGATAGCAGTGGCAAATTATTATTGGTAAATTGATTAATTTGTTTTTCTTTTTTTGAGGCACTCACAGCTTCATAACTTACATTTCCTGATTGCCTAGCTTTCAAACTTCCCATGAGTAATTGATCAAAGGAAGATTCTATTTTCGCTTTTAAAATTAAATCTTCGCCAGCCTCTTTAACTTTAATATCTCTAGCCTTCTGAATATCCTCAAAAGCAGCACCTTCTTTTACACCTAAAATTTCATAAGGTGATTTTTCGTTATTGTTTTTACTACTGTTTGAATCCAAAATTTTTTACTAATACTAACAGACTAACTAATTTTATAATCCATTAAGACTTTATAAAACAATTGGTTCGACTCCACTAACAACGGGAGCAACTTTGTTTAAATTTAATTGATTATTGTCTTCAACGAATTGATTTAGATTCCACTCATTTTTGAAAAGAATAACTGGCCTATTCCAACAATCTTTAACTACTTTACAATTGAATATTCTGCCTAGTTTTTCAATAGCTGGCCATCCATCAGAAATCCATCTAGCCAATTGATATGGCATTGCTTCAAGATTTGCATCTACACCATATTCACTTTTTAATCTGTGAGTTACTACCTCCAACTGCAATTGACCAACGGCTGCGAGTATAGGGTCTCTTTTGCTCTCATCATAGTCATAAAGAATCTGAACAGCACCTTCTTCTCGAAGTTCATTAACACCCTTTCTAAAGTTTTTAAATGCTGAGGGATTTGGATTTCTTAGCCAGCTGAATATTTCAGGACTAAAGGATGGTATGCCCTCATATTCCAGATGAGCACCGGTATAAAGAGTATCTCCAATAGAAAACATCCCTGGATTATTTAATCCAATAACATCTCCGGGATAGGCATCATCAACTACTTCTCTATCTTGCCCAAATATTTTTTGTGGTCTTGATAATCTGATTGTTTTCCCAGTTCTGGAATGTTTAACTGACATATCCTTTTCAAATTTGCCACTACAAACTCTTATAAAAGCAACCCTATCTCTGTGCTTTGGATCCATATTTGCCTGAAGCTTAAAAACAAACCCACTAAATTCATCGTTTGCAGGTTCAATATCGCCTTTATTACTATTTCTTGAAGTTGGTTTTTGTGCCATTTTTAAAAAACTATCTAAAAATGGTCTTACACCAAAATTAGTCATGGCAGATCCAAAGAAAACTGGGGTTAAAGAACCATTAAAAACTTTTTCTTTTTCAAATTTAGATCCTGCCTCATCAAGAACCTCCAATTCTTCAAGTGATTTTTCAAGTAAATCTCTCTCTACATATTTTGGCAGCTCTTTATCTTCAAGGCTTAATCTTTTCTCATTAGATTGTTTCCCTCGCACTGCTTTATCAAATAAAATCACCTCTCTCGAAAATCTATCAATAACCCCTCTAAATTCCTCGCCACTCCCAATTGGCCAGTTTATAGGTAGGGTATTTAATCCAAGTTCTGATTCAATTTCATCAAGCAAAGAAAATGGCTCTCTTCCTGGTCTATCCATTTTATTTATGAAAGTAAATATTGGTATTTTCCGCATCTTGCAAACTTCAAACAATTTTCTAGTTTGAGGTTCTAGTCCTTTAGCAGCATCTTCCAACATAACTGCATTATCAGCAGCAGCTAATGTTCTATAAGTATCTTCGGAGAAATCTTGGTGTCCTGGTGTATCTAATAGATTGATTACTGATCTTTCATATTCAAATTGCAATACAGTTGATGTAATAGAAATACCTCTTTGTTTCTCAAGTTCCATCCAGTCTGAGGTGGCTTTTCTCTGATTACCCCTAGCTTTTACTGCTCCTGCCTGTTGAATGGCACCTCCATATAAAAGAAGCTTCTCGGTAAGAGTCGTTTTTCCGGCATCTGGATGTGAAATAATAGCAAAATTTCTTCTTTTATTTACCGCATCCAGTATCTCTTTGTTATTTAGAATTTTAGTACCTAAGCTCATATATAATATAAGGCCTTTAACTTAGTTCTTAAACATTTCCATAGACTATTAAATAATTTTCACCTTCTTCAAACACATCTAAAGAGGATAGATCATTCTCTAAAGTGAAATTTTTTAACTCTTTAAAAGTATAAGAAGCTCTTAAAGATGCATAATAATCATTAGTTAAAATTTCATTATATTGAGTTGAACATTGTGCTTTGAGTTCTAAAGCAGACTTTTCATCTAATGGCCTTTTTAGGTCCTTATGAAAATTTATAGTGATATTACTAGACAAACTTCTTATTGTGTTGAAGAAATCTTCAAGATTGGTAATGTGATGAATCAAACTGTTGCTTACAAGTAAACTAATTCTTTTTTTAAGTAAAAAATTATTTGATTTAATGTCTTTGATGTCAGAACAAATGTAGTGTAAATTTTTTAATTTTTTTTGATTATTACATAGACTTTTATTATATTCTGCTCTCAAAATCATTTCTTTAGAACCATCTATTCCTAAGACTTCAGTATTAGGCCATTTTATTGCTAACTTCTCAGAAATATTTCCTGGACCGCACCCTAAATCAACTATTAAATCTTTTTCACCTAAAGAAATATTTTTTCTCAAAAGATATTGATTTATTTGATTAATTAGATTAACTTCGCCTTCTGAAAAATCAGCTTCGTCATAAGAAATGACCTGCTCTTTTTCTTCCATTAATTCAGGTTCGGGGACTCTTTCCATATCCTTTCTTGAAACAAAGATTTCATATTAAACATAATTCTACACAAACCGTTAAATAGTGGTAAGAATGGTTGCAGACGCCACAGGTAGAGTTATTCTTCCAGTACGGGTTATTTACATACGTTTTTTTATCGTGACTATTGCACCAAATAAAGCTTCTTCAGAGAGCAATTCCAATAATCTTAAAAAAGATGATTTTCCAAAGACTGCGCCTGCTGCTTATCCAGTTTTCTTCAGATCTTATAGTAGAAAAACTTCATCTGGCAAAAGGGAGAACTGGAGCGAAGTAGGCGAAAGGAATTTATCGGGATTAAAAGAATTAGGAAAACTTTCTGATGAAGAATTGATCCTAATGAGAGAGATGCAAAGTAACCAAAAAGCCCAACCTTCAGGAAGATGGTTATGGATAGGAGGAACCCCTTGGATTAATAAGAACCAAAATTTCTCAGGAGCATACAACTGTACCTCAACAAACTTAATTGATTGGGAAGCCTTCGCATTAATGATGGACTTAGCAATGATGGGATGTGGAACAGGTGCAATAATTGAGCCTCATTTTATAAATAATCTGCCTACGGTAATTAACAAAATAAATATTAAATCAGTCAGTGAAGTTGGAATAACTCCTAAAGATCAAAGAGAAGAAAAGTCATCACTAGAAATCAAAGGAAAAGATCTTCACATCAAAGTTGGAGATAGCAGAAGAGGCTGGGTAGATAGCTATAAATATCTTCTTGAGGCATCAAGTAATGAAAATCTTGAAAGAGAAATTGATGTATATATAAATTTGGAAGATATTAGACCTGCTGGAGAATCATTAAAAGGTTTTGGTGGGATGGCAAATCCTATTAAATTGAAAGATCTCTACTCCAGAGTCGCATCACTTCTTGGAAAGGCAATAGGCAGGAAATTAAGTACAGTAGAGTGTTGTTTATTAATTGATGAAGCTGCAGTAACTATAGTTGCGGGGAATATAAGAAGAAGTGCTGGAATGAGACAATTTGCTTCAGACGATAAGGAGGCGGCATCTGCAAAAGAAAATCTATGGAGTCAAGATGCAAATGGTAATTGGAGAATAGATCCTGAAAAAGATGCCCTCAGGATGGCCAATCATACCAGGGTTTACCATACAAAACCCACATACCAAACTGTTTTGGATGCCGTAACAAAACAATTCCATTCCGGGGAGGGCGCTATTCAATTTGCTCCAGAAGCAATCGCGAGGTCCAATGCAGATATTCTAAAAGATGATGAATTGAGAAAGGAATTTATTGAAATCTACTCAGAGCAAGGTAAAGATGAAGCGAGAAATTGGATAAATAGTAGTTATGGCCCATTTTCTGAAGAAGAGCTTGATCACAGGATGAGCAGATATGGACTTAACCCCTGTGGGGAGATCTTGGGAAATGATTTTCACTGCAATTTAGCTGAAGTTCATTTGAATCAGATTGATCCAGAAAATTTTGAAGAGCAAAAAAAAGCTTTTAAAGCGGCAGCTCTTTCTGTAGCATGCTTACTTAATCATGAATTTGAAGTTGAGCGTTACAGAAAAAGTAGAGAATATGATCCTATTGTAGGTGTAAGTTTCACTGGATTATTTGATTTCTGTGTACATGCTTTTGGGACGCCATGGTTGAAGTGGTGGGAAGCAGGGAGGCCAAATACCGAAGAAGGAGAGGCTTTCAAGGAGAAGGAAGCTAAATTCCTAGATTCCTGGAGAAAAATAGTAAAAGAAACAGTATGGGAATATTGTGATAAACATAATCTAAGAAGACCAAATCGATGTACAACAGTTCAGCCAGCTGGAACTAAAAGTCTTCTCACAGGAGCAGCTCCAGGATGGCACCCGCCAAAAGCTCAAAGATTCATTAGAAGAATAACTTTCAGAAAAAATGACCCAATTGCTTTAGCTTGTATGGATTATGGTTACTCAGTTGTTCCATCTCAATCTGATAAAGATGAAAATGGCTGCTTGCTCGATAATCCATTTGATCCAAGATGCACAGAATGGTTAGTTGAAATCCCTACAGAAGTTAGCTGGGCAAATATAGAGGGCGCAGACCAAATAGACATTAATAATTTCTCAGCATTAGCTCAATTTGATTTTTATATGCAAGTGCAGAAATTTTACACAGAGCACAATACCTCCGCAACCGTAGAATTTAGAGAAAATGAAATCGAGGATTTAGCGAAAGCTATTCATAATGCGATAGAAAATAATCAAGGATATATTTCGGCAGCATTACTAGCTCGATTTAGTGCAAACGCTACTTTCCCGAGATTACCTTTTGAACCAATAAGTAAAGAGGAATATATATCATTGCAAAATAAAGTAATAGAAAGGAAAGTTAATAACGATTTCTTTGACGCTCTTAATAAATATGATATTGGGGAACTATCTGAAGCAGGACCAGCAGGTTGTGATTCAGATAAGTGTCTACTTCCACTGGCTAAACCAAAAGATTAATTTTTGAACTATTTGTAAATAAAAAATATAAATTAGTTTTAAAAAATTTAATTTATGGCTACTTCTTTAATAGAGACATAAATTATTTATGACATTAAGCTTAAATATTGGTAAGCTGTTTAATGATTCTTCTAGTCATGCATTAGTGGATGAGCTAAGAAAAAGGACCTCAGAAGAAGAAATATTAAACTTTGAAGAAAAATTTAACTCCAAAAATGAACAAAATCTACACATATACATATGTAGATTTCTTAAAAATAGATCAATATCTAGGGGACTTGCCTCTAAATGGTTAGTAACAATAATCAAAAACAAAGAATCAGAAATTAATGCTTTGCAAAAATTAAATAATTAAGTAAGCGCAGAAAGTTTCCACAGAGCAATTCCAAAAATTGAGAATCCCATAATAAAAGTAAAAGCTAAAGCATTTACCAATTGAACCTTATCATTCATTCTGTTTGCGAATGGTAGTAATTGAGCGAATAATGGAGTCTCTTCAACTATTGCAGATTTTTTTACTGTAGGTTTTTTGCTTCTAGAAAACATAAAACAAAATTTATAATCTTAAGAATTTTACATTTAAAAGTTCATTAAATAAAAAATACTTCTTAAAAACGAACAAAATGTAACCTGTAAGCAATTACATAGGGATAATGTATAAATATTTTTATCAGAAACCTAATCTATCATTAATATATTAAGTTTATTTATTAAAAAGGTAGACAAAAAATTTTCTTGGATGTTAATATAAATTTGTAGCGATTGCTACAAAACGTTCAACTTGCGTTTGGCAAGCCGCAAATCGACTTAAGCCATGGAACGGGGACTTAAGCGAAACCGGAGCTCTAAAAATGACTCTAATTTACAGAGGACAAAAGTACGTCCAGAACAAAGAAGCAGCTAAGAAGCAGCATAATGAACTAACTTACAGAGGTAAAACTTATACAAGCTAGTTTATTTAACCACTAAATAAAAAAGCCACTTTTAGTGGCTTTTTTATTGCCCCACCTTAGACTAAAAAAAACTAAATACTTCTCACAATAATTAGAATAGTATGATTCAGTTGCATTTATAGATTTAATAATCATGGCAAACCAGAAACCCTTATTTAAAGCACCTTATGACATAAAAGATGTTAGTGCTCTTTTCGCTATGGTTGCCTTCGTATTAATAATCGCTGCCATAATTGGTAATAACTTATTTGGTTTATTCCAGGAAAATGTGAATTTTGGATAGTGGCATTGAATCCGTAAGCGATTAATTTTATTTAACAAGCTCAATTGCATAGACAGTATCCTTACAATTATTTTTTTTGTCCCACTCTTTAGCTGCATCAGAAGTCATTTCAGCTTCAAGTGCTTCCATATCTAAGACATTCAAGAGTAAATGAGATTTATGCTCGCCAGCTTGTACGAACTCATACTCTGAAACCACTTCTTGACCCATTTCTGTTATAAATCCAGAAACGTCAGTTTTGAATTCTTCAAATGTGCAACTAAAAGTTGAAATGATGAGTGTGTTCATAAAAAAAGGAGCTAATTGCTCCTTATTGTAAATCAAATTTCAATCACTAACTATGAGTAGACGCTGGCGACTATTGGCCCAGCTTCTTCATCAGTAAATACCGGAGTGGTTTCCCAATTAAGGAATTCACCCCATTCAGCTACATGCTGATATATTGCTTTTGGATCATCTGTTTTTAAGACTATCCACCCTTCTAGAGATCCTGGAGCATGATATCTTCCAATCATCTCAACTCCAGGATAATCTCCTCCTCCACCAAGAAATTTTTCCGCACCTTTTTGATGATATCCAGTCTTAAATGACCAATGCTGAACGTAAAGCATTTTGTATTTTATATTGGCTATCTATTAGTAGCAAGAAAAATAATTCTTGAAAATAAATATATTTTTAATTGCCCTTATTTTATTTTCTTTTTCTCTTTATTTCAAAAATACTCATATATTGAAGTAGGAAAACAGTAGCTAAATTTTCTAGCCTGTGACTAACTTTCGATACTAGGCTAAGCAAGTTCAAAAAAAATGAATAACCCTGCGGAGGGGTTGTCGTGTGGGTTAAGGCTCTAGTCTTGAAATCTAGATTTAGTTTTAGTTATACCAGTGATTTGGGAGACAACTCGACGTGCAGTTCCGGATAAGTTCCGAAAAATTTAACCATCTTTTGATATAATTAAAAAGCTAAAAATTAAATATTTTTCGCCTGGAGGGGTGGTCGAGTGGTTTAAGGCTCTAGTCTTGAAAACTAGCGTGTCTGCAAGGGCACCGTGGGTTCGAATCCCACCCCCTCCGTTCAAAAACTTTTGAATTGATAATTCTATACTTATTTAAAATAAGTATTTTTTTTTTAGAATATAATTTAATCAAAATAATTTTAATATTTTTGTGAAATTAAATATTTTCTTAGAGCATCCTAAATATAAATGTTTAAACGAAAACATTAATTTCATTAAGAATTTTATTTACATTGCAGTACCAAAAACAGGTTCAACTTCAATAAGAAATCAATTGAGCGATAAGTCTACATATTTTATTAGCAATCCACATCTAACTCTTAATCAAACAAAAGACTTGATTTATCCATATCTTTTATCCTGCAATTTAGGCCGCAATAGAAATTTTCCTACTACACAAAATTCACCACCAAGTGACTTTGAATTACGTCAACTTTCTTCTGAATTATTTAAAAGAATGTTCAAGTTTGGATCTGTTCGTAATCCATGGGCTAGGGTTTATTCTTTATATACAAGAAAAGAAGCTATTCAATGCAAACAGAAAATATCTTTTTCTCTCTTTTTAAAAAATATAAGATTTGCGAATGATACCTGTCTACATCCCCTAAGAACCCAAAACCAACTAGATTGGTTCTTAGACAGCAATGGCAGGAATATTGCTAATTATATTTATAAGTTAGAAGATCTAAATAAAGCAATAAATGAAATCAAAGATTTAACCAATGGTCAAATTATTCTTAAGAATAAGAACTTAAATGTTAATAATCAAGCTAATGATTACAGAAAATATTATGATGAGGAAGGGAAAAATATTGTGGCTAAATTATTTGAAAAAGATATTGATTTCTTCAAATATCTTTTTTAAAAAGTGGTACAAAAACAGTTAATTTGTTTCACTACCTTTGGCACGAATCAAACCCGTCTAGCCTTGAAAACTAGCGTGTCTGCAATGGCACCGTGGGTTCGAATCCCACCCCCTCCGTTCAAATGAAAGAACCTAATAAGATAAACGCCCTTTTCAAACGTTCTTGTTAGAATTCATTTTATTTATAATATGAGTAAAGGTTTTGCCACAGATAATTTAATATCCAAAAAATTGAAAAAAAACGTTATTCCAAATGAACCGCAAGGAAGATTAATATCTTGGTCTCCTTGGCCACCTGCTAATTTTCAAACACGATATCCTGCTTTCCCTTTTGTTCTTACAATATTGATTATAGTAATCGGGCAATGGTACCTTTCTCTACTCAGGTGACTCGAAACTTTTTTTTTATTTAAATTAGGATGTATAAAGTTTGAGAATTTATTTTGTTTTTTTCAATTTTATTATTTGCCCACTTACAAGCGGCAATTATCCCAATATTATTAGGTATTAGATCGATCAAAAAATTTAAATATCTAAGCAAGAACAAATTGATACCTTTCGGATTTATTTTTTTAGGATTGGCATCGATTTCTGAAATGATAGATCATACCCAAACATCTTGGATTTATGTAGATCACTCCTCTTTATTTAATTGGTTATTTTATTCTTTCCTGTCTTTAGGTCTAACATGTTTATCAATATCAGTTATAAAAAATAAATTTATTCAAAAAACTAATTTTTGCATTTCTTTATGTTCAATAATCTCATATTTTTTATTTGATAAAACTATTGCTCTCCTTTTTCAAGTAATAATAAGTATCCTTCTAATTATAAATTGGCAAAGAGTTTTTAAAGATTGGCTTTTTATTCTTTACCCAATATTTGGTATTATTTTTACGACTTTCTTTGGCACAAGGCTCTCAATTAGTGGTGATCAATTTTGGCATGTTTTAATAGGCCCATCTGGAACAATTAGCGTTCTTACTTTTTATTTAGTATTAAAAAGATCGGACAAAAAATTTTCTTAAGATTCTTATGAAAATATTTGTATTTGCAAGTTTTATAGTGTTCTTATTCACAATAATCTCTCCAGTTGAAAACTTTGCTGATACGGCACTTGATGTTTACATGAATGATTTTTATTCTAAATCGAATGAAGCTAGCCAGATTCTTAAAGAAATCGAAAATAGTCTAAAAGAGGGATCAAGAAAAAAAGTATGTTCTAGGCAAAGAGAGGCCGCAAGATTAGGTCTATTAGCTAATAAATCATTAATCAAAGCCTTTGAAATAGAGGGGGCTAATCCGCCAATGCAAGCAATAATGGCAAGTCAACAAAGATGGGAATCTATTCTGAATGAGTGCTGAAGAAAGTAAGTAAATCTATAAATCGTTTTAAATTTGCATTCTTACAGATTTACTAATTAAGGGAATTTCAGGTTCAACTCCATAAATACATTGGGAAATCGAATAAATAAAAATACATAGTGTAAATATAAAAATTATTGAGGCTAATTCAACTAAGGGAAATATTCTCAAGAGATATGAAATTATTATCAAAGCAATATCAATAAGTAATGCTTGGCATGCGTTATATCTAACGAAATAGGGAACATTTGGATTTCTTGCTAATCCAGCAAACAAAATTATAAATAATAAAAAACTGCCAAAAGGCAAAGATTTTTCAATTATTGCTATCGGGAAAGTTAGTAATAATAGTATTTTTAAAAATGAATATTTATAGAACAAATAATATCCAAAAGGTATTGATGCCTTTAATGGCAAAGTATACAAAAATACTGATGCGAGTCTCTGGAATATCTGATTCAATATATTATTGAAATTTCGTATTCATATTTTAACCTAATTTTTTGAACTTAATAAAAAGACTTACTTTCGAAAAAATCAACTTTGGCAGATTGTTATTAAATATTAGATAATTGATTCAGGTTCATAATTCAAAATGCGTATCCTACATACAATGTTGAGGGTTGGAGATTTAGATAAATCCATTGATTTCTACGTCAATAGATTAGGAATGAATTTATTGCGTAAAAAGGATTACCCTCATGGAAAATTTACTTTGGCATTTGTTGGTTATGGCTCAGAAAAAGAAAACACAGTAATTGAATTAACTTATAACTGGGACAAAAAGTCTGAAGACTATGAGCTTGGAAATAAATATGGTCATATAGCTATTGGAGTAAAAGATATTCATCTAATTTGCCAAGGATTAGAAAATAATGGTTGTAAAATAACAACCAAACCTAAAACAATGAAAAACAGTACTACTGTCTTAGCTTTTGTTGAGGATCCTGATGGTTATAAAATTGAACTTATTGAAAGAGATTAAAAGCTCAGCAGTCTTTAATTAAATAAACAAATAACCAAAATTTAAAAAAGATTGAATTGTTTAATATATCGTTTTTAATTAATGAAAAAAATGTCTCTCAGATCATATTGGATAGATTCTGCAATTCAATTGTTGTAAAAGATTATTTCTAAAATGAGGAATTATTAAAAATTAAATTTAAAATTTATAAAATCTATATTAAATCTATTTAGATTAAGTAGACAATCTATTTAGATTTAATTAGTATAGTATTATCTCATAGATCTTATGCCTAGTAATTGGTCAACAATAAGAGATGAATGGCTTAATACAACCGCTGTTGCGAAAGATGATGCGAAATGGGCATTAGAAGCTTTAATTAACTCTGAAGAAGAGTTATTTGCAATAGAGCAAAAAATAAAGAATAAAGAGGACGCTATAAGCAAAGTTAAATTTTTGAAGAAAAAGGTTAAAGAAACTATTTCCTCGAAAGAAATTAGTCTTGATGATATTGCATTAAATACTTCAAACTCAAACAAAGTACAAATCTCAGTACCTTCAAATCTTACTTATCTTTTGAAAGTTTGGGCAGCAGCAGAGGGTCGTGATCTCTCGAGTGTTGCTTTTCAGTGTTTAGAAACTGGCATAAGGGAAATGAAAAGCAAAGGTTCCATACCTTCAGTAGCAGTAAATAGATATGACTCTGCCTGTCAAAAAAGGATTGCACTAGCGGAAGTAAACAATTTATTGGAGAAATACGAAATCGCACAGAATGACATCAAATAATTATGAAAAACAAAAAAATCATAAAAGGATACAAAACATTAATATCATCAAGTTTTAATGTAGATAGTTCTACTGATAAGTTCAAAGATGGAATAATTTACACTCTTTATTCTGATGAATTTAATTCACTTAAAGTTGGTTTTGCTGAAAATGATAAAGTTCTTGAAAAAAAATTATCAAGTAAGGCATTTATTTTATTGGATATGAAAAAAGGCAATAAGAAAGAACTATTTTTATTAATAACTACTCTAAAAGAGCTTGGTATCAAATATTCAGACAATCTTTACTTTAAATACTCAAGTTCTTTAATGAGACATTTATCTACTTTAGGTTGGCCTATTGGGAGATCACTTTATAAACAAAGAAAAATTAAAAAAGAACTTTTATGTGCATAAATTTAAATGTAATCGCACTCTAAAGTTTCTCTGGTAGCTCTATTTGTGAATGGATTAGTGCCAGAGGCACTTTCACAAAATTTCCTGACAATATCTTTTGGCAAAAAAACATTTGTGAAGTCTGCGCCTTGGATTTTTACATTTTCAAACTGTGTACTATAAGCAAATGAATCCTCTAAGTTAGTATTTGATAAATCTGTTCCATCTAAAATAGCCGAGTCTAAAGTTACTTCTCTTAAATTGGAGTTACTTAAATTAGTATCTTTCAATTTTGCTCCATAAAGAGTAGCATTTTGGAGCTCACAATCTGATAAATTTGCATCTTGTAAATCAGTCAAGTAGAAAGTTGCCCCTTTTAAATCAGATCCAGAAAAATCAGCTCCTATTAGGGATTGTTTACCATAATCCAATGCAGCGAAGCTTCTAGAAGGGAGAGTTAAAACAATCATTAAAACAATTAGAATTATAAATCTCATTTTTTGATTAGTATTTCAATAAATTCTAACTTCTTAAGCTGAAATCTAAAAATTTATTATTTACTGAATGCTATATTTATTGAAATAACAAATCACGAACTAGGTTTTGGATATAAGTCCTTATGAAGCAATTGTTGTTGGTTCTGGAGCTACTGGAGGAATAGCAGCACTTACATTGGCAGAGCAGGGGATAAAAGTTTTAGTAATAGAAGCAGGGCCTCAAGTTAAAAGGCATGAAGCTAGTAATCATGAGCCTAAAAGTACATTAAAAAGATTATCAGGAGTTTTAACAAAAAAACATGCAAATCAATGCCAACATCCTGGTTATTGGAAAAATAATCCTGACTTATATTCAAATGAATTGAAGCATCCTTATGACTTTCCCCCAAAAAAGCCATTTCTTTGGACCCAAGGTAAACAATTTGGGGGGAGATCATTAACGTGGGGAGGTATAACATTAAGACTTTCCTCAGAAGATTTTCAACCGGCCAAAAAAGACGGATTCGGACCAAACTGGCCTATTTCATACGATGAACTATCCCCTCACTATGATTTCATTGAAAATTTATGTGGCATCTATGGACGTAAAGATGATATTAAAGAAGTCCCAAACGGTAAATATATTGGTGAAATACCTCTTACAGAAAACGAAAATATTTTTGGCAGCAAAGTTAAATCAAAATTAAACTATCCATTTATGCAATCAAGAGGATTTGACCGTAATTCATCAGTAAAAGATAAAAAATGGCCCAAATCCTCTAGTATAGGAACCACTTTTAAAAAAGCCTTAGATACTGGGAATGTTCAAATAATTTCAAATCACCTAGTGGAATCTTTTGAGATTAACAAGATAACAGAGCTTGCATCAAAACTAACGATCGTAAACTTAGAAAATGGACACAAGGAAGTACTGAATTGTGATTTAATTCTTATTTGCGCATCAACAATTTCAACACTCAGAATACTACTGAACTCAGAATATAAATCAAATACCTCAGGTTTTAAAGATAATTCTGGGAAATTAGGTAAATACCTTATGGACCATATATCTATCTGTAGATTTTTTTCAGTACCAAAAACAAAAAACTCAGGAAAACCATTAGATAATACTCCCGATCTTTCTGGAGCAGGCAGCTTCTTTATTCCATTCGGCTCAAATTTACCAAAAATTGACGACATAAATTTCCATAGAGGTTATGGAATCTGGGGAGCAATTGATCGATTAGGGATACCTAAATTTTTGCAAAAAGACACAAGCACATCCATTGGCTTTCTTATCGCCCATGGCGAAGTCCTTCCTAGAGAGAAAAACTCAGTTTCTCTGTCAAGAAAAACTGATGAATGGGGTATCCCAATTCCCTACATTGAATTCGAATGGAGTGAAAATGAGTTAAACATGGCTAAACATATGGAAAACACAATACGAAAATCAATCACAGCTGCAAATGGAGAAATAAAAAATATTAATGAACTAATGAATATCCCATTAGGGAGTTTATTTACAAAAAAACTGATCTCATTTTCAGATAGTCCTCCTCCTCCTGGATATTACATTCATGAAGTAGGGGGAGCACCAATGGGGATTAATGAAGAAAATAGCGTAGTTGATAAATTTAATAGATTATGGAGATGCAAGAATGTACTTGTACTAGATGGAGCATGCTGGCCCACATCATCTTGGCAAAGCCCCACACTTACGATGATGGCTTTGAGTAGAAGAGCCTGTTTAAATATTAAAAAGACTTAGAAGGTGTAAATAATTGATTTAAATAAATTTCTGAGACAGAATTATCTGTACATCCGTTTTGAACAAGAAAAGTAGCTAATGCTGAATTTATAAGCTTATATTGGTCCCACGTTGGGTTACTTAATACGAAATCTTTCATAGTGTTATAAAGAGTTTCTGAAAGCTCTGTTTCTAAAGAGACTTTGTTTGAAGAACACTCGGCAGCTTTTTTATCAGTTAAATTTGATTGGTTGACTTGATCCATAAATTTATAATCTAATGAAACTATAATGATATTTTTTTCTAAAAAAATCAAAAAATATCTGCTAGAAAACTTTTCAAATTATCAAATGAGACTCATGTTATAAGTGTGTTTTTAAAAAACTTCTTTTTCAAATAAGGAAATTGAATAGATCATAAAGAAAAGTCAACAATAATGTTGAAGTCCTGTTTTTTTTGAAAAATACTGTCAGTTCTAATCCAATGTGGATTTGGACGTGGAAAACAACCTATAAATTGTGGAAAATCTAGCTCAAAATACTTTCAAGATTTTATATTAAGAATACTTATATATACTGAGTCTATTAAGACTAAGTCGAGAAAGAGACAGGTGATTCATTGATTTTCAACGGATTTTCTTAAGATTTAGTCTTCATTAGGCAAGCGAAGCGTGACAGGTCCTAAAGGGTGTTTTGAGTTTGGATAAATACTATGGTGATGGTGATGGTGATTATGTTCATGTTGATGAGCCTCTTCATGTTCATGTGCTAAGCAATCTCCTCCTCCTGAGTTTGAATTTTCTTGGTTATGAGTTGGTATTTGATTTTGTATTTCACAAGCACCATTACATTCAGGATCACATAAATCACAACTGATACCCAAACCCTCTACATGGTCATGATGACTTTCTTGCACCATTCCAACTTCTTTTTCAAAGCCAAATAAATTTGATCTATATTTACAAGTTGAGCAATTCATAAAATTATTACCTTCGTTATTAAGAATCTCTTCAATCCTTTCTACAAAAGTATCGACAACATAAGACTGTGAAGAAAGATATTTTGCATGTATAAATAAAATATTTGGATTATTAAGCGCAACTAAATCACTTTGCCTTTTTATTCTTGTGACAAGGACACCTGAGAAAAGGAAATAAGGAAAAATAATTATATTTTTATAACCAAGTCTCACAACATTTTTCAAGCCAGGTTCAACAAGAGGGAAAGTTACTCCAGAAAAAACTGTTTCCCCCCACCCTAAACCAATACCCTCTACGATCATTCTCGTAATTTTTGAAACATTGGAATTCGCATCTGGGTCAGAAGAACCTCTACCAACAACTACTAATAATGATTCTTCAGGTTTGAGATTATTATTTTGTTTAAATACATCTTTAACTCTTTCACAAGCTGCACTAATCATTAAATTATTAATACCTAATTCTCTTCCATAAATTATTTCAATACCTGTTTTACTTGAATAATTCATGAGCAAGCTAGGTATATCATTTTTCACATGGCCAGCAGCGAAAAGCATTGCGGGTATTGCAATTACTTTTTTTATAGAAAGATCTCTTAACTTGTCTAGAGCATCAACAAGTGAAGGTTTAGCGAATTCCAAGAAACCATATTCAACCAAAAAGTTTGGATATCTTTTTTGGATGAACTTAGTTAATTCTTTAAATTCAGTAATGGCTAGTTTATTTCTACTCCCGTGTCCACAGATAAGTATCGCTACTTGATTATTTAACTTCGAATCTAAATTATCCAAAATCTAGTAATTACTTATACCATAATAGTAAACAACAATATTATGTAGTGAAAAATAATAGTTTGCTTGAAGTTCCAAATATCAACTCAAAGGATGCAAAATTAAAGAAATTAATTTATGACGTTGAAGACTCCTTGTTTTATGGGGGTAACTATTCTAATGAAGAATTCGAGCACCTTTGCATATGTAGTGGAGGTACAACCTCTAGCTGTGCAAAAAATGGTTTTACAACTCTTGATCTAAGAAAAAATTACAGCAAAATTCACCTAGATAGAAAAACCAATTTAGTAACAATTGGAGGTGGAGTTATAATGGGGGATCTAGTAAATCATTTACAAAAACATAATCGAAGTTTTCCAATCGGACTTTCTAAACTTCCTGGAGCAGGCTATGTACTTACTGGTGGAGTAAGCCCGCTCAGTAGAGCCTACGGATTAGCCATTGATAATATTGAATCAATAAAAGGTTTCTTAGGAAATGGCACATTTATATCTTTAAAAAAAAATCAAACAAATCCAGAAGAACAATTGATTTGGGAAGCAATTAAAGGCGCAGCACCCTTCTTTTCAATTATTACCGAAATAGAACTTAAGACTATTCAATCTAATCCAATAAAGGTTATTGAAGGATTTGTAAATCTAAATGAACTTTCAGAAATAATAAAACTATCAGAGGAATTTCCAGAAAATATTAGTCTTCAATGGATTTATGCCCAAAAAATCTATATATATATTTTTGCTGAACTCAATAATTTAGAGGATAAAATAACAGAAGAATATTTAATGCTTCTAGACAAATTTCCCGCCTTAGAAAAACATTTTTATGAGAACTTTAACAAAATTAATTTTTTTCCAAGGGAATTGAATTTATATGAGCTGAAGGCAGATAACCATTCTGAGGTAATTAGTCTTCTTGGAGAAGATTTAAAAAATGATGTCCCAATTTTTATAAAATGTTTGAGTGAAATAATTGATAATAAACCTAATAATTCCTGTTATATTGCTTCTCAACAATTAGGTGGCAAAACTAAAAAGTTAAATCATGGCTCAAGCTTTTTTGTTCATAGAAAAAGTACTTGGAAACCATGGATATATGCATCATGGAAAAAAAATGATCTTCAAGAAAAAAAAGTCGCTCTGGAATGGATTTATAAATCATGGAACAAGCTAAAAAGGTTTTATCCAAATATTCACTTAGCCCAATTGCATAATCATTTGAATTTTCATGAAGAAGAAATTACATTAGCCTTCGGAAATAGAATGAATGAATTAAAAACTTTAAAGAATATTTTTGACCCACAAGGTATTTTGCCTCCTTTATGAGATAACTTCATAATTATAATGAAACTTAAAATGTCAAATTTCTCAAGATATTTATCTAAAAATTGGTTAGATGATCCAAAGTCAAATATGCTCTCTGGCTTAGTTGTTGCTTTTGCAATGATCCCAGAAGCAATTGCTTTTTCAGGTATAGCTGGTGTAGATCCTAAAGTTGGCCTTTTTGGAGCATTTTGCTTATCTATAACAATTGCGATTGTTGGAGGAAGAAGGGGGATGATCACTTCAGCTACAGGTTCAACAGCTCTTTTAATGACTGGACTTGTTGCTTATGGAGAATCACAAGCTCCTGGATTAGGAGTCCCTTATCTTATTGCAGCTGGAATATTAACTGGAATCCTCCAAATTCTTTGGGGATATTTAAGACTTGCCTACCAAATGCGATTTGTGCCAACAGGAGTATTAAGTGGATTTGTAAATGCACTAGCACTTTTAATATTTCAAGCACAACTTCCTCAGTTAGGAATAGGTATTAAAGAATCAAAAGGATTAGTTGAACAAACTATAAGTCAATATCCAGTTAACTCTCAGATTACAGTAGTTTGGATTCTTGTAATCCTTGGATTAGTAATTATCTATGGGCTTCCAAAAATCACAAAAGTAGTCCCTTCTCAACTTATCGCAATAGTAGTAATTACTCTTATAAGCATATTCCTTAATCTAGATGTACCAACAGTTAGCGATTTGGGTAAATTACCTGATGGATTACCAAGTATTTCTCTTCCTTTTGGATCAATAGAGAATGGGAAAGTACCTTTTAGTCTTGAAACATTAGGTATAATTTTACCGACTTCACTTGCAATATCTCTCGTGGGTTTAATGGAAACCTTTTTAACTCAAGACATCTTAGACGATGTAACTGATACAAGTTCTAATAAAAATAAAGAAGCAAGAGGACAGGGAATCGCAAATATTGTGGCATCCTTATTTGGTGGAATGGCAGGATGTGCCTTAGTTGGGCAATCTGTTATGAATACTGAAAATGGTGGTAAATCTAGATTATCAACCCTTTCCTCAGGTATATCTTTGCTAATTATGATTATCCTCTTGAAGTCTTGGATTGGAGCAATACCAATGGCTGCTTTAGTAGCAATCATGATAACGATCGCAATAAGTACAGCAGATATAAATGGATTAAAAAATATTAGAAAGATTCCTAAAAGCGATACTGCAGTAATGCTTATGACATTTGCAGTCACAATGCTTACAAAACCTCATAATCTTGC
Organism: Prochlorococcus sp. AG-670-M15; assembly: GCA_003211415.1. Taxonomy (GTDB): domain Bacteria; phylum Cyanobacteriota; class Cyanobacteriia; order PCC-6307; family Cyanobiaceae; genus Prochlorococcus_A. The sequence goes on from QCSV01000010.1 coordinate 26,785, forward strand.
ACTTGGAGTTATTTCAGGAGTTGCATTAGCTGCAATTCTTTTCAGCAGAAAAGTCGCAAAAGTTATAACTGTCTCAAGAGCTAAAGAAAATAATTTGATTACCTACAAAGTAAAAGGACAATTATTTTTTGTAAGTAAAATTTATTTTTTACAAGGCTTTGATATTCATGAACATCCTGAAAATATTGTAATTGATATGTCTTTAGCTCATATTTGGGATCAAAGTGGCGTTGTTGCTCTTGAGCAAATTATTAGAAAATTCCAGAATGGTGGTTCTAAAGTTGAAATTGTAGGATTAAATAAAGAAAGTCTTAACTTATTTGAAAGACTAGGTGGTATTGAAAGCGCTCATTAAAAAGTTAATTAAGACTAACTTGTTGATAACAAAACCAAAGCCATTGCTGAAAAAGCAAATTCCTATGAGATCTCCAAGCGGTTTTTGAACTATTTAGATCAAAATTTTCAGGAGGAGGAACATCTCCCTTTTCTTTGTCTCTTTCAATTTCACTAATAATTCTATGCACCGTATATTCAGGATGACCTAAATGCATAAGTTGTTTTTGATCATTAGATTCAAATATTGTATATCCGACGTTTTCTCCATAAGCCAACAAATTCAATTTCCCTTCTTTTTGGGCCTTCTCCATTTCCAAATCTGGTAATCCCGCAAATCTACTTTGAGGACATATAAATTCATCATCTTGTGTACCCATCAAAGGGTGACCAGGAACAAGACTTTTTAAAGGGAATACACCAAATAATTTCCTATCAAAAACTTGCTTATCAACCCCTGCCAAATAAGCCAGCGCAAAGCCCGCCCAACATAATCCAAGAGTACTCGCACAAGAATTTCTGGCTTCATTTACAATTTTCACAAATTCATCCCAATACTTAACCTCCTCAAATGCTAGGTGTTCAATAGGTGCTCCAGTAATAATGATTCCATCTAACGGTTCTGGATTATTTGCTTCTTCCCAAGTTATATATAGATTATTAAGATGATTAAGATCCCACGTTTTGTAAGAGTGAGTTTCAAGCTTTATCCAAACTGGCTCAATTTGAAGAGGAGATAAACCAAGTGGATGTAGTAAGTTAAATTCATACTGCTTGCCAAGAGGCATGATATTTAAAATACCAATCCTAAGAGGACGTATATCCTGTCTTTTCGCCAATTCTGGTTCGATCCAAGATATATGATTTTTCTCAACATCACTAATCTTGTGATAGTTACTAGGAATTATTAAAGCCAATAAATCTTCTTTCCTATGTAATTTGTGAAAGTGCTTGTTCGAAATCTGCTTTTATATCATCAATATGCTCAATTCCTACGGAAACTCTTACCATCGTAGGAGTAACACCTGCAGATAATTGTTCTTCTTCAGATAATTGTTGATGAGTTGTTGAAGCCGGATGAATTACTAACGTTTTTGAATCCCCCACGTTAGCAAGGTGGCTCGCTAATTTTAAGGAATCAATAAACTTTACTGCATTTTCATAACCTCCATTAAGAGAGAACATAAGCATGCAGCCCATTCCTCTTCCAGTAGTATATTTTTTGGCACTTGAGTAATATGGATCAGATTCTAGGCCTGGGTAATTAACACTACTTACATTAGAATTAGAATCCAACCATTTTGCTAATTCAAGAGCATTAGAAGTTTGTCTTTCTATTCTTAAACTTAGAGTTTCTAGACCCTGCAATAACAAAAACGAATTAAAAGGACTTTGAGCTGATCCCCAGTCTCTCAGGCATTCAAGTCTTGCTCTTAACGCAAAAGCTATATTTCTATTATCAGGGACTCCCAAAGATTTGCAGATATCACTACCGAAACCAAAAGCATCCCAATGAACGAGTCCATGATAAGCAGCGCTTGGCTTACTCATTAGTGGGAATTTACCATTTCCCCAATCAAAGGTTCCGGCATCAACAATAACCCCTCCGATACTTGTTCCATGTCCACCGATCCATTTTGTTGCACTTTCTACAACAACATCGGCTCCAAAATCAATTGGTCTTATTAAAGCACCACCAGCACCAAGGGTATTATCAACTATTAAAGGAATTCCATTTTCCTTCGCCAAAGCAGAAAGTCCATCAAAATCTGGAATGTTGAACCGAGGATTTCCCATTGATTCGACATATATTGCTTTAGTTTTATCATCAATTTTATTTCTAAAACTATCGATACTATCTCCATCTGCAAATTTAACTTCTATTCCTAATCTTGGAAATTGTACTTTAAATTGATTGTAGGTCCCACCATATAGAAAAGATGTAGAGACAAAATTATCCCCAGCTGTCATGCAGTTCACGATTGCCAAGAATTGAGCAGCTTGTCCTGAGGATGTTGCAAGTGCTGCCATTCCTCCCTCCAAAGCTGCCATTCTTTTTTCGAAGACATCTGTGGTGGGGTTCATAAGTCGAGTATAAATATTTCCAAATTCTTTTAATCCAAAAAGGTTCGCTCCATGCTCTGCATTATCAAAGACATAGGAACTAGTTTGATAAATGGGTACTGCTCTAGAATTTGTAGTTGGATCAGGAACTTGGCCTGCATGTAACTGAAGTGTCTCGAACTTTTGGTTGCTCAAAATTTTTTTAATAATCCTATTATCTATTTAACTTAGAAAAGTCCAAAAAAAAAACAAAAAAAAGATAAATATTTATAAATCCTTTTTTAATGAGGGGTAATTATCTTTCATATATAAACTCAAATCCTCTTTTATTACAGATCTGAGTTTTTCAATATTTGCAGCTTCAATTATTGGAAAATTTTTATTAGCCTCAGGATCTTTTTCAGTAATTGATTTCCAATTCTTACCAACATCTTTTTCAGAGTTGTTTAAAACCTCATCAAAGTTGAAACACTTATCGTTGTTTTTAGCATCAAATTCGCTAAATGCTTTATTTATGAGCTGTTTTCTATTTTCGAATAGATTCTTGGCTTTTAAGGTATCTGGAAGACCCATAACTGGTCTTAATTCCTTAAGAAGTTTTATTTCCTC
>QCSV01000011.1 GCA_003211415.1 Prochlorococcus sp. AG-670-M15
AATTAAGGGGAATTCTTAATGGCATAGATCTTGATGAATGGAATCCAGCCAAAGATCCAGTTTTACCTGCAAAATTTAGTATTAAGAATTTAGAAAATAGGCTAGAAAATAAGAAAATTCTGCAGAGAGAAATGGGTCTCGAAGTTAATCCTAAAAAATATCTTTTAGGTATGGTTAGTAGGTTAGTTGATCAGAAAGGGGTTGATTTACTTCTACAAGTTTCAAGAAGACTTTTAGCCTATACAGATTCTCAAATAGCTGTTTTAGGAACTGGAGATAGATATTTAGAGTCTGGATTATGGCAACTGGCATTAGATTACCCAGGAAGATTTTCGGTATTTCTTACATATGATGATTCTTTATCAAGGCTTATATATGGCGGATCTGATGCATTCTTAATGCCCAGTAGATTTGAACCTTGCGGTATTAGTCAACTCTTGGCTATGAGATATGGCTCTATCCCAATAGTAAGGCGAGTTGGAGGTTTAGTTGATACAGTTTTACCTCATGATCCTGAAAATAATAGTGGTACAGGTTTCTGCTTTGATCGCTTTGAACCTATAGATTTCTATACTTCTTTAGTAAGGTCTTGGGAAGCATTTAGGCATAAAGATAGTTGGGGATTACTACAAAAAAGAGCTATGAGCCAAGAGTTTAGTTGGCAAAGATCAGCTCTTGAATACGAAATTATGTATAGAGATGTTTGCGGAATAAAGGAACCATCACCAGATGTTGCTGAAGTTGAGAAATTTTCTTATGGACAATCTGCTGATCCATCTTTAAAAAAAGTATGACTTAAATTCTTAATGGATCTTTCTTTATTAGAATTAAAAGATGTTTTGGGTGATATTAAAAATCTGGGCGAGGGGGGAATAGATTCTTTAAATTTTAAGAATTTAAGTATTGATAGTAGAACTTGTTTAAAAAAATGATCTTTTTATAGCTATCAAGGGTAAAAATTTTGACGGACATAGTTTTCTTCCAGAGGTTTTAAATAAAGGGGTTAAATCAGTAGTTATTAAAGAAGGTATGCAGAAATTACTTCCTGATAATTTTCCTTGTTGGGTTGTGAATGATACTTTAGAGGCATTTCAAAAATTAACTTTGCTCAAAAGAAAAAAATTAAGTATACCTGTGGTTGCGATAACTGGTTCAGTCGGTAAAACAACAACAAAAGAAATGGTTGGTGGAGTTTTAAAGAAACTTGGAAAAATTAAATTATCCCATGCAAATTTCAATAATGAGATTGGGGTTGGTCTTACTATTCTTGCCACAGATAAAGAAGATAAAGCTTTGGTCCTTGAGATGGGAATGAGAGGTCTTGGACAGATCGAAAATTTATCTAAATATAGTGAACCTGATATTGCAGTAATTACTAACATTGGGACAGCCCATATTGGATTGTTAGGCTCTAAAAAAAATATTGCTTATGCAAAGTGTGAAATTAGTAAATTTTTAAATCCCAAAGGCGTTGTAATAATACCAGCAAATGATTTACTTCTTGAAGAAACTTTAAGAGAATACTGGAAAGGTAGAGTAAGAAAAGTAGAACTTTTTAATATAGAAAATCAAAAGGAGAGTTTTAAGAAAGCGGATAATTTACGAGGATTTTATGATCCTTCGAATAAAATAATTTTAATTGAAGAAAATACCTTTAAAATTTCATTTGAGGGATTTCACAATGCTTCGAATTTCTTATTTGCTTATGCAGTTGCTAAAGAACTAGGCATTGATTTTGAAAGTTTTAATGAATTTAATTTTGTAAGTTTAGGTGGAAGAAATAAAATTCTTAAATCAGTAAAAACAATAATATATGATGAATCATATAATGCTTCGCCAGAGTCGGTAAAAGCATGTATTAAAAATCTGATTGAAAAACCGAGAAATAAATTTTTCATATTTGGAAGTATGGAAGAATTGGGAGAAGAATCTGAAAAATTTCATAAAGAAATATTCAACTTAATAAATAATTCAGACATAGAAAAGTGCTTATTTATTTGCGATAAAAAAAATGAAAAAATTTACACCAACTATCTAAAAGATAAGAAAAAATTTTTAGTTTTAAATAATATTAAAGATGTACCTAAAGAGATAAACAAATCTACAAAAAAAGGCGATTCTATTCTTATAAAAGGGAGCAGATGTTGGCAACTTGAAAAAATTATTGAATTAATTAATTAGTTCAAGATTTCTTTCTTTCCCAATTTTCTATATTTACTTGCTTAGTTCTTGAGATTGCTAATGAATTATCTTTGGAGTCTTTTGTGATAACTGAACCAGCTCCAGTTGTAACTGATTCCCCGAGGTTAATTGGCGCTACAAAAACTGTATTTGCACCAATACTGGAATTCTTACCAATTTTTGTTTGATGTTTTTTCTGACCATCAAAATTTGCAGTAATAGTACCAGCTCCAATATTTGTAGAGCTTCCAATAATAGAATCGCCAATATAACTTAAGTGATTTACTTTAGATTCTTCCTCTAATTGACTATTTTTGATTTCAACAAAATTACCTATTTTGCTAAAGGAAGATATTTTGGAATTAGGTCTTATATGACTATAAGGGCCAATTTTTATAGAATCTATTATCTGAGAATCATAAACAGTAGAGTTTGAAATTTCACAATTTAGTCCCACATTAGAATTCTCAATAAAAGTATTTGGTCCGATAATGCAATTACTATTTATTTTGGTATTTCCTCTTATATGTGTATTAGCCTCTATAATCACATCCTTACCAATTTCAGCTTCTTCACTAATTGAACAACTTGCTTTATTTATAAAAGTTACACCATTCAGCATATGTTTTTCTTTAATTGAATTCTGAATACTTTCCTCGCACTCTGATAGTTGAATTCTGTTATTAATTCCTTGAAGCTCTCCATTATCCTCTACCTCAAGGCCCAAGGAATTTTTTAGCAAAGATACCGTATCTGTTAAGTAAATCTCTTTTTGATTATTATTGCTTTGCAAGGTATTAATTATTGCTGACAAGTTACTCCAGTTAAAACAGTAAACACCTGCATTTATTAATGGATTTTCTCTTTCTAAATCATTGCAATCTTTTTCTTCAACAATTCTCTCTATAAAATCACTCTTCAAAAAAACTCTGCCATATCCATGAGGATTTGTTTTCTTTGTAGTAATTAAAGAAACATCAGCATTTTTTGAATCGTGTAAATACAAAAGTCTTTTTAGAGTGCTAGGCCTAATTAGTGGCACATCGCCGTTAAGTACCAAAAGTTTTCCTTTATGATTTTTTACTTCTCTACAAAGTACCTGGATAGCATGACCAGTCCCTGATTGAGGTTCTTGAATAACAAAATGGATTTTTTTATCTTTTGGGATTGACTTTTGTACTTCTTTTGATTTGTGGCCAGTAATTACGAAAATTTGATCAGGTTTTAATTCCACACATGAATCAATTACTCTTTGTAGAAGACTTTTGCCAGAAATTTTATGTAAAACTTTTGGCAATGAGCTTTCCATCCTAGTGCCTTTGCCTGCCGCTAATATCGCAACACTTAACATTTTTATTTGGAATCCTTATTTAAATCTAACTCTTAATGGATAACTTCGTCATTCCCCACTTCTCTCTCCATTTATTTGTCGATAACAGATTTGAGAATAATTGCTCATCTAATCTTCTCTTGATTATATCGTCTTTACTTGAGTTTAAATTTTGGTCTCTATATGGAATACTAGCTTTAGTTAAGAGATGTTCCTCTTCCATTAAAGATAACTTTTCAAAATTGAAATTAGGTTTCAATTTATTCTTATCAAATTTTGATATTGCAACAGTTCCCTGACTCCAAAAAGTTCTGTTTTTAAGACTTGGCTTGATTGTAAAAATTTCTAATCCAAGATTTCTTAAAGTTTTTCTTACAGCCGCTGAAGAAGAATAAGTTATTAAATAACCCTGAGAATTAAGATTTTCTGTGACTTTAGATAAAAATTCAATTGTCCATACTTGTGGGCATTTTTGAGGAGAAAAACCATCTAAATAAATCAGATCGAATTTAATAGATGAAGGAATAATGTTGATTTTTTCTCTAGCATCACCCCACAAAACACTGCACTTAAAAAATTGGTCCTCAAAGTAATCTTTTCGATAGAGTGATTCAAATATTGTTTTGACTTTTGGAGCCCATAATTTAGAAAAAGATTCATTTCTAAGTGAATACTCAAGAGGCTTTTTATCAATTTCCAAAGCATACAAATTCAAATACGATTTTTGTGTAATTAATTCATCTAATAAAGAAGCAGAATTGTATCCTAAACCAAAACATATATCCAAAACATTAAGAGATTTTCCCTTAAATCTTTGTAAATTAGAAGTAGCTGTAAACTTTGACTTTGTTTCCTCCAATGCGCCGAATAAACTATGGAAGTTCTCTTGAAAAAACACACTTCTTAAAGAGTAACTACCATCTTTAGTTAAAACTTCTATTAATTCAGACAAAAACTTTTTAGGCTAGTTAGTAAGTTTGGCCAGTTCTTCCCAAAAAGTGGGATAAGAGACGCTGGCAGCATCAGATCTCATTATTTTTGAGGTACCTTTGGCAAGAAGTGAAGCAATAGCAAGACTCATTGCTACTCGATGATCTGTTTCACTGTCTACTTCTGCAGAATGAAATTTTGATTGCCCATTAATAATTAACCCATCCTCTTTTTCTATTATTTCAGCACCGAATTTTTGTAACTGTCGTGCCATGACTTTTAATCGATCTGTCTCCTTAACTCTTAATTCTTGTGCATCCTTAATTTTAGAAACTCCATTACAAAAACAGGCAGCCACAGTAAGAATAGGAATTTCATCTATAAGTTTTGGGAGAATATCTCCTTCAATAGTGAATGGTCTTAAATTATTTGAAGTCTTTACTTTAATAGATCCAATAGGTTCACCTGCAATAGTCGATTTATCTAAAATTTCATAATCGCACCCCATTGAATCCATTACATTCAAAATTCCTGTTCTAGTGGGATTTAATCCGACATTCTGAATTAAAACCTCTGAATTTGGAACAATAGATGCTGCAATCATCCAAAAAGAAGCAGAGCTTATGTCTCCAGGAATCAATATTCTCTGGCCAATTAAGTTGCCCCTTGACTTGATAACTACATTTCTTCCTAATTCTCCTCTGATACTAATGTCTGCTCCAAATGCTTTTAACATTCTTTCAGTATGATCTCTTGAAGGTGCTGGCTCAATAACAGAAGTGCTCCCAGAAGCTTTTAGACCTGCCAATAATATTGCCGATTTTACTTGAGCACTCGCTACAGGGGTTCCAATAACACATCCTTTAAGTTTATTCCCTTCAATTGAGATTGGGGCTTTGTTCCCTTTCTCTCTACCAGAAATTTTGCCACCCATCAAAGATAGAGGTTTGCCCACTCTACTCATTGGCCTCTCGTTAAGAGATATGTCACCTGTCAAGATGAAATTCTTACCTTCTTGACCAGCTAGTAACCCCATTAATAATCTCATGGTGGTTCCCGAATTCCCACAATTTAGAATTTCTTTAGGCTCTTTTAATCCATCAAGACCCAATCCTGAAATCGTAAAAGGCTCATCTTTTTTTATTTTTGGTATTTTTGCACCTAATTTTCTAAGACAATCCGCAGTTGAAAGTGGATCTTCAGAATGTAAAAACCCATCAATAGTCGTATCACCCTTAGCAATACTTCCTATTATTAGAGCTCTATGAGAAATAGATTTATCTCCAGGTACTTTTACTTTTCCTCTTAAATTAACTCCACCTTTAATTGTGCGGATATTATTCATTTTCAAATTAAATACTTGATAAAAATTCTGTAAAAACAAATTAGTTATATATTATCAATAAGTTTGTTTTTAAAAAAAAATAATCAAATTTAGTAACTGTTTTCTATAATAAATTTAGAAAAGGATTTGATTATTAATCTTACTTATTATCACGTTGCAAAGGATGTTTCAGAATCCAGTCCAGACATTGCTGTGGTCATTGATGTTTTAAGAGCTACAACCACAATTTCTTGGGCTTTAAAAAATGGAGCTGATTCAATTCAAGTTTTTGCAGATTTAGGTTTATTAAAAGAATCTGCATTTAAGTGGCAAGCTGAAAAGAGACTAATGCTTGGAGAGAGAGGCGGAAAGAAGATTGAGGGCTTTGATTTAGGAAATTCTCCTTTATCAGTTACAAAAAAAGTTGTTAATGGTAAAAGACTATTTATGAGTACGACTAATGGGACTAAATCCTTGCAAAAAGTTCAAAATGCTAAGCATTTATTTGCTATGGGTCTCCCAAATAGGAAAGCAGTTGCCGAAAAAATCAATTCTTTAAAAAGTGAAAATGTTTTAATACTTGGTAGTGGTTGGGAAGGCTCCTATTCACTTGAGGATTCCTTAGCTGCTGGTGCTTTGGCGTCATACCTAAAACAGAACTGTGATTGCGAAATTAATATTAATAATGACGAATTACAATCTGCTTTGGCACTTTGGGATTTTTGGAAAAATGATATTTTGAAATGTTTAAAAACAGCAACCCATGGCAAAAGATTGACAAGTCTTGGAGATTATGAGGATGATTTTAAATGTTGCTCTGAACTTGATTGCTTAGATATTGTTCCAACTCAAGTTGAAAGAGGTGTGATTCGTGCCTCATGATTTACGAATTTGTTCACTAGGAGTAAAGTCTTGACTGATTTTTTGGTAGCTGCATTGCAAATCACGAGTACTTCAAATGTTGAAGCAAATTTTACTGAAGCAGAAGAACAGATTGAATTAGCTGCTAGAAGAGGTGCTGAGTTAATAGGATTGCCTGAGAATTTTGCTTTTTTAGGAGGAGATGATGAAAAACTTAGATTAGCTTCTGAATTGTCAGAGAAGTGTACAAATTTTCTAAAAACTATGTCACAAAGATATCAAGTATTTCTTTTGGGAGGAGGGTATCCTGTCCCTGCTGGTGATGATAGTCATACGTTTAATAGGTCAGCCTTATTTGGGAAAGATGGACAGATTTTGGCAAAATACGACAAGATTCATTTGTTTGATGTTGATTTGCCAGATGGAAATTTATACAAGGAATCATCCACTATTTTATCTGGAGCAGAGTATCCACCTGTTGTAGATGTCCCAGGTTTATGCAAAATAGGATTATCGATTTGTTACGACGTTAGATTTCCTGAACTCTATAGATATTTGTCTTCCAATGGTGCAGAGCTAATTATGATTCCCGCAGCTTTTACAGCATTTACGGGAAAAGATCATTGGCAAATCCTATTACAAGCAAGAGCAATTGAGAATACAGCATATGTAGTCGCTCCAGCTCAAACTGGTATTCATTATGGAAGAAGGCAAAGTCATGGCCATGCAATGGTAATTGATCCTTGGGGTACGGTTTTATCTGATGCCGGAAAAACTCAGGGAGCTGCAATAGCACCTGCTGATAAAGAAAGAGTAAAGAAAATTAGGGAGCAGATGCCAAGCCTTAAACATAGAAAAAACAAATTGTTTTCAAACTAATGATAAAGTTTTTAGATAATAAACTTTTTCGTTATTTATCCGTTTTTTTATTTTTAAATTCTTCAATCCTTCCAGTTAAATCTTCAAGTGCTCTTGCAGCATGGGCTATAAATACTAATGGGGTTTTAGAATTAAGAACTAAATCAAATACAAATTTAAAAGCATACTTTCAGAAGGCTAACCAAATATCGGGAGATAGATTCTGGGTAGATTTTCCAGGAGAATTAAAAAATCCTAGAACAATAAAAGGTAATGGCCCAGTAAAAGAAATTAGATTAGGTAAACCAGATAAGGGTAAAACAAGACTAGTAATTGAATTCAAGGAAGAGACTTATTTGAAACCTTTGACTTGGCAAATGGTTGGCTTAGATCAAAATAGATGGAGAATTAAACTATTTAACCCAAAATATTCATTTAAAAAGATTGGTGAAGGTTTAGTTGGTCAGAAAAGAGGAAATATCAAATCAAATCAAAATTTAATCCATAAGAAGAAAAACAATTATGGTTACTTGAAACTACCAGAGGTAAAACGAAACAAGTTTGAGGTTGTAATTGATCCAGGGCATGGAGGACCTGACCCAGGAGCAATAGGTATAGGTGGAATTAGAGAAACAGATGTTGTCCTAGAGGTTTCAAAAATAGTTAAAAATTTACTTTCTGAGAAAGGTGTCAAAGTAAGGTTGACTAGAACAAATGAAGTTGATTTGGATTTGCCTCCAAGAGTTTCCATTGCTAATAATACTGATGCGGATATTTTTGTAAGTATTCATGCAAATGCCTCAAGAGGTAAAAGAAGAGACATAAATGGATTGGAAACCTTTTATTACAGAGGGTGGAGAGGAAGATTACTCGCGAAAAGAATTCAAAAACAAATTTTAAGAGTTTCCCCTGGGAGTCCTGATCGAGGAGTTAAACAAGGTCGATTTTATGTAATTAAAAATACTAGGATGCCCGCAGTCCTTGTAGAAATTGGATTTTTAACGGGAAGATTAGATGCAAGAAGATTAGAGAAAATAACCCATCGAAAAAGATTAGCCTATGCAATTTCAAAAGGCATCCTCGAATATCTAGATAAAGTAGGGTGAAACTTAAAATAGGTATATTTGATAGCGGAATAGGTGGTTTTACTATCCTTAATTCTTTACTAAAAACTCGTAGAGATGTAGAAGTTTTTTATTTGGCGGATACAAAAAGAATACCTTTTGGGAACAAAAATTCTAAAGAGATTAGATTAATTGCAAAGGAGATTTGTACTTTTTTTGTTGATAAGAATTTGGATGCACTTTTAGTTGCTTGTAACACTACAAATGCGTGTGCGCTTGATATTCTAGAAGATAATCTAGAGGTCCCTTGTTTTGACCTTATAAACTCAGTATCGGAAATAGTTGATAAACAAATAATTGGTGTCCTGGCAACACAAACAACTGTTCAATCATCGTATTACAGGAAAGCTATAAATGCTAAAAAAGAGAATACGATAATATTTCAGCAAGAATGTCCAGAATTTGTATCAGAAATTGAAAAAGAAAAATTAAATCTTGATAAGTTAAATAGTCTATCAGACTTATACTTAAGACCACTAATAAACAAAAATATTGAAGAATTAATACTTGGTTGTAGTCACTATCCTTTAATTTATGACTTTTTAAGAAAGAAATTAGATTCAAATATTAAAATTATTGATCCATCGGTAGCATTAACAAAAAAATTTAATGAATCTTTTAATATTCCAGAAACTGACCGCTATGAGTGTATTTCTATCGAAAATGTAAAATTTTTTGTTACTTCAGAAAGAGATGAGTTTTCCAATAAAGTAAAATTTTGGCTTGGAATTAATAAAGAAATTAGGTTGGTTAACCTCCGAAGTAATGTTTGATTCCTTAAGATATGTAAGAGGTCAATCATGAATACAGTATCAGAGCTACTACAACCAGTTGAAAATGATCTTGATGATCTTATTTTAGAACTGAAAAATCTAATAGGAGCTGGTCACCCAATTCTTCAAGCCGCAGCAGAACACCTTTTTAGTGCTGGGGGGAAAAGGTTGAGACCTGGAATAGTTTTATTGATTTCAAAAGCTTTATCCCCTGAATTTTGCTTGACAACCAAACATAAAAGGCTTGCTGAAATAACTGAGATGATTCATACAGCCTCATTAGTTCATGATGATGTTGTTGATGAGGCGTCTACAAGAAGAGGAGTTGATACAGTTCATAGTAGATTTAATACCAGAGTAGCTGTTTTGGCGGGTGACTTTTTATTCGCTCAAGCAAGTTGGCACCTAGCAAATCTTGATAATGTCAATGTAGTTAAATTACTTAGTAGAGTAATAATGGATTTAGCAGAGGGTGAAATTAAACAAAATTTAAATAGATTTGATTCGGCTCAATCTTTTTCCAAATACATCAATAAAAGTTATTGTAAAACAGCATCATTAATAGCCAATAGTTGCAAAGCAGCTGGAGTTTTGAGTGGGATTAATGACGAAAACTTAACCTCGTTGTACGATTTTGGCAAAAATATTGGTTTGGCATTCCAAGTTGTAGATGACATTCTTGACTTTACTGGAAATGATAAACAACTTGGAAAACCTGCTGTAAGTGATCTTGCTAGTGGTTATCTTACCGCCCCAGTTTTATATGCCTTAGAAGAAAATAAACAATTGTCAGTTCTTATTAATAGAGAACTTGCTGAAAAAAATGATTTAGATGATGCTCTTAATATCATCATGAACTCTAAAGCTATTGAAAGTTCCAGGAAATTAGCTGAGGATTTTGCAATGCTTTCCAAAGAAGCTATAGTCTGGCTTCCTGATTCAGAATATAAAAGAGCTTTAATGGCTCTTCCAGAATTTGTCCTAAGTCGTATTTATTAGATCTATTAGAAATAAATCTTTGAGCTTAATTAATATTAAAATTTTTGAAAACCCTAATTTTTTCGACTAAATTTATTAAGCATAGATTTATTTAATGTCATTAGATAAAAAAAATTCGATCAATAACATACTTGAAGAAAAGAGAATTTTCCCTCCATCAAAAAAATTTACAGAAAACTCAAATATTAGTACTCAAGAAGAATTACTAAGTCTAAAAAAACAAGCATCAGATAATCCTATTCAATTTTGGAAATCTTTTGCAAAATCTGAATTAGATTGGTTTGAGCCATTTCAAACAGTATTAGATAACGAAAATGCGCCCTTTTTTAAGTGGTTTAAAGAAGGGAAACTCAATATTACATATAACTGCTTAGATAGACACATCAAGAGAGGGCTTGGAGGAAAGACTGCACTTATATGGGAAGGCGAACCCGGAGATAGCAAAAAATATACTTACGAAGAACTTCTAAAAGAGGTATGTAAAGCAGCTAATGCATTTAAAGCAATTGGTGTAAAAAAAGGAGATTTGGTATGTATTTATATGCCGATGATTCCTGAAGCGATGTTTGCGATGTTAGCTTGCGCAAGAATTGGCGCGCCTCATTCAGTTGTCTTTGGAGGATTTTCTTCAGAAGCTTTAAAAGATAGGTTAATTGATGGAAACGCAAGATTTGTTGTTACTGCTGATGGTGGCTTTAGAAAAGATAAGGTGATTGAACTTAAGAAAGCAGTTGATGCGGCCATTGAAAGTGGGGCAGATAAAGTTGTTGAAAAAGTAGTTGTTGTTCAACGATCCCAAAAAAATATTTCGATGGTTGATGATAGAGATTTTTGGTGGCACGAATTATTAAAAGATCAAAAAGATCATTGTGAACCAGAAATAATGAATAGCGAAGATAGACTTTTTATTCTTTATACTTCAGGCTCTACTGGAAAGCCCAAAGGTGTAGTTCACACTACAGGTGGTTATAATCTTTGGTCCCATTTGACATTTAAATGGATTTTTGATTTGAAAGATGACGACATTTACTGGTGTACTGCTGATGTTGGTTGGATTACAGGTCATAGTTACATAGTTTATGGTCCTTTATCTAATGGTGCTACAACCTTAATGTATGAGGGAGTGCCAAGACCCTCAAATTTAGGGGCTTTTTGGGAGATTGTTCAAAAATATAAGGTTTCTATTTTTTATACTGCACCAACTGCAATAAGAGCATTTATGAAGTCTGGGCGTGAAATACCTGATAAATATAATTTGGAGAGTCTTAGACTTTTGGGCACAGTTGGTGAACCAATTAATCCTGAAGCATGGATGTGGTATAAGGATGTTATAGGCAAAGATAAATGCCCTATTGTTGATACTTGGTGGCAAACTGAGACTGGTGGCGTGATGATAAGTCCCTTGCCTGGAGTAGTTGCTACAAAGCCAGGTTCAGCTACTTTCCCTCTGCCAGGAATCGAAGTTGAAATTGTCGATAAGAATGGAGATAAGGTTAAGGAGAACGAGGGTGGATATTTAATTATTAAGAAACCTTGGCCAGGAATGATGAGAACAATTCACGGAAACTCAGAGCGATATTTGGAGAGTTATTGGGAATATATTTTTTTTAAAGGAGAAAAAAATGTTTATTTTGCTGGAGATGGAGCCCGCATTGATGCAGATGGATATATATGGATTATGGGAAGAGTTGATGATGTCATAAGTGTTTCAGGACATCGGTTAGGAACAATGGAAATAGAATCTGCTTTGGTAAGTCATAATTCAGTTGCAGAGTCTGCCGTCGTTGGCAAAAAAGATGATTTAAAAGGTGAAGTTATAGTTGCTTTTGTATCTCTAGAGAAAGAGGTGAACGGTTCCTCAGAATTAGTAGAGGATCTAAAGAAACATGTTGTTAATGAAATTGGAATTATCGCAAAGCCTGAAAAGATTATAATTTCTGACTCTCTTCCGAAAACACGTAGCGGAAAAATTATGAGGCGAATTTTAAGATCTTTGGCTGCTGGAGAAAAAATTAGCGGTGATATAAGCACTCTTGAAGATAGCTCTGTATTGGAAAAGCTGAAAGAATTATCCTAATCAGATTCATCAATTAATTTGGAAATTTTTTTAATAGTATTTCTTTTAAATTCATCATCGGCCCAGTCTCCCAAAAAATTTTCTCTTAGTCCTGCGCTTGCAATTATAGTGTGAGTACCTTTTAACATTACCCCCTTAGAATTATCTTCTTTTCTTGCTTTCAGACAAGAAAATAATTTATCTGTTTGATCTAATTCGTCTGAGTTGAATTTTATTAGGAAGTTATTTTTTTGATTATATGTTTTTTCAATTAATCGCAAAGTTCTTTCAGGGCTTGGACTGAATTCACTGTTGAATTCTAATTTTTGAGAAATTTGTTTCAATAATGGAATAGATTTGTTAGCACTGAAGTTATTAAAACTTATTGAGATGAATTTTTCGCAATTTCTTCCACCATCAGGGGAAATTAGATGAAGTTTGCACCCTAGACTATGACCAATTCTTATGGATGGAATTGATTTTCCTATTCTCTTTGATAAAGATATTCGGCAATTCTTGAAATCCCTCCATGCTTTAATAGCAAGTTGTTGGTGATCAAATTGTGGAGTGTATTTATATGCATGTACTGCATAGTTTTTATTAATTAAACTCTCGATGAATCTTCTATAAGTTAAATCTGGTTTAGAAGCTAGATAACTTCCACCAATAAATTCCACAATTTTTTTAGGATTTGAAGGCCAATAACAAAAATTATTAAATTGATATTTTGTAAAAGTCATCTTTCATAAACTAAGAATGTTTCAAAAATTATTTTCTAATCATGTTTCTTAATTTATATTAATTTAAGAGAAATTTTTATTAAATGCGTCAAGATAAATGAAAGTATTTTCAGCTAATTGGAACTATCTAACAAAAAAGAATTAAATCAATTGGATATTCTTCAGGATCAAGTTATCAGTTATCCATCTAAAGATACTGTTGCAAATCAGAATAAAAAAATTGAAAAAATTTTAATTCTTGATACTGAAACAACAGGTTTAGATGAAAATAAAGATGAAGTGATAGAGATAGGTTGTATTTTGTTTGATGTATCTTTTAAATGTGTACTTTCACAGGTCTCATTCTTATTCCCGGTTAATAATAATGAAGCAGAAAATGTTAATGGCATATCTGCAGAAGTAACTAATATCTCTCAACCATGGGAAGATGGATTGAATTTCTTTTTAAAACTTGTTGATTGTTCGGATTTCATTGTCGCGCATAATGTAGAGTTTGATAAGAAATGGTTTGGGAAAGGAAGATTACCTAAACTTAATAAAAAATGGATATGCAGTTTAGAAGATATTAATTGGTCTTTTCAAAAATCACTAAAAAATAGACCCTCGGTAACTGATCTAGCTTTATCTTTTTCAATACCAGTTTGGAATTTACATAGAGCTTTATCTGATTGCTTTTACATATCTGAGGTCTTCAAAAAATGTGATAATTTAGAGGAACTTTTACTTAAAGCTACTGAACCGAGGTTTTTATACAAGGCACTGATTAGTTACGAAGATAGGTCTTTAGCTAAAAATGCTGGGTTCAGATGGAATAGTCCTGTGCAAGGAGCTTGGTCAAGAAAATTAACTACTGATGAGGCAAAAAATCTTGATTTTAGAGTAGAAATTTTGAATTAATATTTAATAAACTTTTGACTAAGAAAATATTTAGTGCATCTTACAAGGCATCCATTTATTACCCATTTTATGTGCTCCAACACATCCGTATTTTGAGGCAGCTTCTTCAGCTTCTTGTTTAGTGTTAAATAGATCTGAGATCATATTTCTCTTATTTGAATTTGAAATTTGTTTGGAATGATTATGATTATTGTTATGAGAATGAGGTGAATACTCCCATATTCCCATAGTAGTAATACCGGCAGAGATAATTCCCATCCCAACTACTGATAAATTGACTATTCCCATTGCTACTGCACCAAAAGAAAATACACCCATTGGTACTACCCCAATACTTATTACTCCCATTGGCACTATTCCTATTGAAACTATACCAAGAGGTGCTATTCCAAAAGCAATTTTTTTTGGCTTTGTACCGCAATGCTGATTCTCTTTACTTTTATTAATTCCCAATAGTTTTTCTAAATGTTAAATTAAAATTGTCTCACAGAATAACTAATCAAAGATTAATTTCTAGAGGAATTAAAAATTTTGAATTATTTTTTAGAACTTTGAATAACTTAAAAAATCTTAGAGGAACAATAGACTTATTGCCTGATCAATTAATAAAGTGGCAAAACGTTGAGAAAATTGTATTGGAACAGCTTTTAAGAGCATCTATCAAAGAAATAAGAACACCAATACTTGAAATGACCGAGTTATTTATAAGAGGAATTGGTGAAGGAACAGATGTTGTCAGTAAGGAAATGTATACATTTCTTGATAGGGGTGAGAGATCCTGTACTCTCAGACCCGAAGGAACAGCCTCAGTAGCACGAGCGTTAATACAAAATGGAATATCGTCTAATCCTCTTCAAAAACTTTGGTACATGGGTCCTATGTTTCGATATGAAAGACCTCAAGCAGGTAGGCAAAGACAGTTTCATCAGTTAGGCGTTGAGTTTATAGGGCATGATTCAGTTAGAAGTGATGTTGAAATTATTGCTTTAGCTTGGGATATTTTAGGAAAATTAGGAATAAAAGAACTCAATCTTGAAATAAATACTTTAGGAGATACAAATGACAGATCAAATTTTCAAAAATCCTTTTTAAAATGGCTAGAAATAAATAAAGATTTTCTAGATTTAGATTCTCAGAATAGGATTACTAAAAACCCTTTGAGGATTTTGGACTCAAAGAATATTCAAACAAAAAAAGCTCTTGAAAATGCACCAAGATTATTTGATTTTTTGTCTGAAAAAAGTCACAACAGATATTCAGACTTAAAAAAACAATTGGAGGTTTTAAAAATACCTTACATGGAAAATTTTAATTTAGTAAGAGGTTTAGATTATTACACCCATACTGCTTTTGAAATCACTAGTGGTGCTTTAGGTTCCCAAGCTACAGTTTGCGGGGGAGGAAGATACGATGATTTAATAAAACAAATGGGAGGGCCAAATACCCCGGCAATTGGATTTGCTATTGGTCTAGAAAGATTAATTCTTCTAGCAGGAAAGGATCTTGAAGTTCCAAGAAATACTGATATTTATATTATTAATCAAGGCTTAATTGCTGAATCATTAGCTTTGGATTTATCTAGAAAATTAAGGAATTATGATTTGATAGTTGAGTTGGATTTAAGTGGAGCCTCATTTTCTAAACAATTTAAAAAGGCAAATAAACTAAAATCTAAAAGTATTATTGTAATTGGTGATGATGAGGCAGTTAAAGGTGAATTTATTATAAGGCTCTTTGATCAATCAGGTAATGGGAATGAAGAAGAGGTTATCTCTTTTGAGAATAATATTGAATTGGAAAAATGGATAAATAACAATTTACTTGCAAAGTGATGCTTTTAAAATTTGTGATAATTTTTCTTTTTATATTTACTTTCTTTTATTTAAGGAATTTTCTTAAATTAAATAGAAAACAAAAAGTTTTGAAGGCTAAAAAATTAACAACTTTCAATAAAAAGAATCTTAATAACTGGATGAATTTAACTAAAAAAGAAAGATATAACTTATCTAAACAAGATTCTGTTAACTATTTGGATAGAAGAAAACTTTTACTATATGAAATTAGAACTGAATATAAGAAAATATCTAGAAAAAATTCTGAGCGGAATATTAAGAAAAAATAATTATGGAAAATTACTGGACTTCTAATAAAACCATAAATGGATTGAGACATTTTGTTTTAGTAAATGAGACTAAAGAAAAAGGAAATATTAGTTTTTTAATGGTTTCTGTTCTTGATTCTGAAATTAACTTTACAACTACATACGAAGAATTAATAATTAGTGGGAATTGGCGCAAGGGTTGGATCAATCTTTCAAAGCATCAATCGATTACAGAAGAATACCTTAACTATAAATCCATAAATAAAGGAGAGGGTATCGATGAGATATTCATTAATGAAGATTCTTTATTTAATATTTCTTAATTTGATATAAATCTTTCAAATCTCTTTTCTTTGTAAATACTAGGTTTTTTGTTACTTAATAATTATTTAAAAGTTTTACCCCTTTCAAAAAAATAAAATTAACGTTATCAAGGATTAATAATATTTACTTAATTCAATGTTAGGGGATATGTGGAGCTCATCTGAGTTGACCGCGGAAAAACTAGGAATAACCGAAATTAAACTTTCTTTTTTGCGTGAAAATGGAATACTCAAGCCTGGGATTCATTGGAAAAGCTCTCCACTCGGTCAGAAAAAACCTTGGAAACCCAAAGCGCTATACAATATAAAAATGTGTAGACAATTAATTAATAAATTTTATTCTGAAGAAAACTATAATATCGCAGCCTAAAAACTAATAAATTTTTTTGATTAACTTGGAAAAAATTTTCAAATTTTTATTCTATTAGGTTCTCATTCTTACACTCAATTAGAGTGTTTTGCAAAGTTGGATATAAGTTAATCATATTTATATATTGTTTTGATTTTCTGTAAGATTTTGCAGCTTTTTTGTAATGAACTTCAGATTTCATTTCTAGTGAAAATTTTCTAGAAGAATCTTGAGAAGTAGTCATAATATTAGATGTCTTATCTCATATTTAATAATTGTTTGAGAATGAGGCAATAAATAGGATGGTTTAATGAAACAAAACATCGTCAAATGTCAGCAAAATGAAATTTATTAAATTAATTTGAATTGGAAAATAATGGTTTATTTTATGAAACTTCTATCTCTGAGAATAATTTTTCTTCATTAAATCTACCTTCTTTGCTCTTGGATTGCCTTATGAAGATTTTTTGTTTAGTAATTACTAGGATTACTAACCTTTACAATTTTGTTATTAATTCAACTGTTTGGTGAAATATAAAGTATTCTCAAAACGTTTAAGCTAATCAATTCCTAAATGCAAACCTATGGAAATCCAGATACTACCTATGGATGGTGGGCTGGTAATTCAGGTGTAGCGAATCGCTCAGGAAAATTCATTGCTGCTCATGTAGCTCATGCAGGATTAATTGTTTTCTGGGCGGGTGCATTCACCCTTTTTGAACTTTCACGATTTGACCCAAGCGTCCCAATGGGTCATCAACCTCTAATCGTTCTTCCTCATTTAGCAACTCTTGGAATAGGGTTCGATGCTAATGGTGTTGCTATGGGAGATACTAAACCTGTTCTAGCGATAGCAATAGTTCACTTAGTCTCTTCTATGGTTCTAGCAGCTGGGGGACTTTTACATTCTTTACTTCTTCCTGGAAATCTTGAAGATTCTGAGGTAGCAAGAGCCAGAAAATTCAATATTGAATGGGATAATCCAGACAAATTGACATTTATTCTTGGTCACCATCTAATTATTCTTGGTTTCGCAGTTATTGCTTTTGTCGAATGGGCAAGGGTTCATGGAATTTATGATCCAGCTATTGGTTCTGTAAGACAGGTTGAGTATGAATTAAATTTGGCCAAAATTTGGAATCACCAAACAGACTTTTTGACTATTGATAGCCTTGAAGAAGTAATGGGAGGCCATGCTTTTCTTGCTTTCGTTGAGATAACTGGTGGTGCTTGGCATATTGCTACTAAGCAAGTTGGTGAATATACCAAATTTAAAGGTAAAGGACTTCTATCTGCAGAAGCTGTTCTATCATGGTCACTAGCTGGAATAGGCTGGATGGCAATTATTGCAGCCTTCTGGAGTGCAGCTAACACAACAGTTTATCCAACTGAATTCTTTGGTGAACCACTTGAATTGAAGTTTAGTATTTCTCCTTATTGGGTAGATACTGTTGATCTTCCTGATGGTGAGTACACTTCAAGGGCATGGTTAGCTAATGTTCATTACTATTTTGGATTCTTCTTTATTCAAGGTCATCTATGGCATGCTTTAAGAGCACTAGGCTTTGATTTCAAGAGAGTTACAAATGCTATCAGTAATATTGATAGTGCAACAGTTACTCTTAAAGATTAATTTTCAAATTTTATTACTAATATCAAAAGGCTCCTCTTACCGGAGCCTTTTTTATTTGAAAAATTTTGTTTATTAATTTAGATTTAGAATTATATGTTTTTGAAATCATTGAATATTTTTCCGATACAGAATAAAGATATTTTTTCAAATTCTCTATTGATAAGTTTTTTGGGATTATTAATTATATTTTTTTTGTTGATTTTTGGAAGGAAATTTAAACTAGCTGTTCAACTCGAGAGATTTGGATTACCGATAGCAGTTATATCAGGAATTTTAGGTATATCTATAGGCCCATTTGGTGCGATACACTTTTTACCAAAAGAAACAATAAATGTTTGGAGTAATTTTCCTACTCCTCTTTTATCATTAGTCTTCGCAACTTTAATGATGGGAAGACCTATCCCGAATATAAATGGTTTAGTAAAACCAATTTTTAATCAATTTCTATTAGCTCTTTCACTAGGTTTCGGACAGTTTTTTGTTGGCGGCCTTGTTGTTAGATATTTTCTGCCTCCATCTATGGATGCAAATCCTCTAATGGGATGTTTAATAGAGATCGGTTTTGAGGGAGGTCATGGCGCTGCATCAATAATCGGCGAAAGTTTTAATAAACTAGGTTTCCCGAATGGTTTAGATCTTGGTTTGGCTATGGCAACAATGGGTCTTTTATCGTCTTCAATATTGGGTAGCATATTTATATTTCTTGGTAGAACTTTAGGTCTTTCAGATACTGAAGAAATTCTTGAAAAAAAAGAGAATTCAAAGGAAAAAAATAAGATAGGAATTTTTGCAGATTTAAGAATTTTTATAATAAATCTTGGATTCGCTGGTTTGGCAATTTCTTTTGGTGTTTTGCTCCTTAAATTTTTGAGGTATATTTCAAGTTCTTTTGGTGATTTTTCAGAGGAAATTATTTTTTCACTACCAGTATTTCCTTTTATTCTTATAGGCTCCCTCCTTATAAGATATATTTTAGAGAAAACCAAAAATACAGAACTTATTTCAAATATTCTGCAAAGAGAGATTGGAATTCTATCAACAGACTTATTAATTTTTACAGCTATGGCTAGTTTAGATATTGCAGTTGTTTTTGATAATTGGATAATTATTTTAGTATTTACTATTTTCGGGTTATTTTGGAATTTAATCTGCATTGCTTATTTTGCATACTTTATTTTTGATGATTATTGGTTTGAAAAAAGTTTGATAGAGTTTGGGAATTCCACAGGTGTAGTTGCTTCTGGGTTACTTCTTTTGAGGCTTGCCGATCCTAAAAATATTTCTAAGACTTTACCAATTTTTACTTCAAAACAGTTATTTGCTCAGTTAATTCTTTCTGGGGGACTATTCACAGTTCTTGCACCATTAATGATTTCTAAAATTGGGTTAGATTATTGGACAGAAATTTGTGCCCTAATTACGTTTGCAATTCTTTTTATTGCATTGATTTTTAATAAAGCAGAGATGAAAAAGTTTCAATAATAACCCTAGAATGGTTTTAGGTTTAATTTTATTTTAATGTCATTTACTCCCTACGATATTCCACCTCAAGAAAGTAAAGGAAAGTGGTTTAGGAGTCATTTACTTGGAAGGGAAATCGAACTTGGGGAATTGTATATTCTTGGATCAAATGATTTAGATTTACTTATGGCGGAGACTGCAGAAATCAGAAGCGACCTTGATTTTAAGGAAAAAAATATAGGAAAATTTAGGACTGCAGGATATTTTTTGGAGTTGGCAAGAATAATTGAGAAAAGGAAGTTGTTAGAAAGTTAATTTGGTGGAAAATAATTCTTTCTAGAGAATGGTTCCCATAATTCGTATTTAAACATTAAGGATTTAAATTCTCTATTTTTCTCAAATGAATCTAACCAGTTTTTTATTGAGGGCTCGAAGTAATTTGTTCTTTTTTGACTTTCACAAGCGATTTTAAATTGTCTTACAAAAGGCCAAATAGACCAATCAGCGATTGTGGGGCTATCTCCAAAAAAGTATTTGTTTTCTGTAAGAAGTTCGTTCCATCTCTTTATAAATTTAATAGCATTTGTGAAATGAAATTCTTCATCACTGTTCTTATATCTTGTGGCATATTTAAATCGATCTAAATGATATTTAAATTCGTTATCATTTTCATTAATTATTTCAAAAATATCTTTCTTTTTGTTCTCAGGAAAATAAATTAATTTGATGTTTTCCTTTTTTGACTCCGAGAGAGCCCAAAGAATGATTTTAAGACTTTCTTCAATAACTTCACTATTCTTTTTTATAAGTATTGGAACAGTTTTAGTCTTAGATTTATTTAAAAAATCTAGAGGTTTATTTTTTAAATCAATTTCTCTTATCTCTACTTTTATTTCGCAAATTAAAAGAGCCCATCTTGCACGAATTGCATATGGACATCTTCGAAATGAATATAAAATATCGTTTTTCATATTGTAAAAACTTTTAATTTCCCTAATTCTTTTAGTATTATCTAAGTAGGAACAGTACTAATTTTACAACGCAAATGTCGGGATATGTTTACCTTATTAGAGTAGGAGACCTTTATAGGATTGGGAAAACGGATAATCTTGAAAAGAAAATTAAGAAATTAAAACCAGATGAATTATTAACATCAATTATGACTAAGGAGCCAGAAACTCTTGAAGCAAGATTACTAAGAAAATATAAATCGCAAAGAATTCCTGAAACTGGTTATTTAAAGCTTTCTAAAAGACAAATTAGAGAATGTAAAAAGCAATTTGAGTTAAAGGGTAGCTTACCTCACACTTTAGATGCTGAAGTTTCCATAACTCTATTGGCATCTTTTTTATTGTTTTCATTAAGTTCCTTTATTTTTAATTATTTAAATTTTGGATTTGTAAAATCTATATCTTATTCTTTCGGAATGGCATCTCTACCAATGGTTATATTATTTATTACAGGTAGTTTTGGCGGATACTTTTCTGAAGATTTGTCTCTTTTTTCATTGTTAACTAATCGAATAAAAGGTTTATTTATTGCATTTGCAATGCTTTCAATGGCTTACTTAATTTTCAATTTAGGTTAAATTTCATAATTGCAATTTAAGGCAATTTCAAATGGAACTGATTGGGTAGGTAACTTCAGAATAGTAGAACATATTTCAGCAATATCTTCAGGTTGTGTCATGCTTGATTTGTTTAAGGAAGAGATATTTTGGGCCATTTTTGTATTAACCCAGCTTGGGCAAATTGCTGAAACCCTTATATTTTTATCCCAACCTTTATTTTTCATCGTTTGGCATAATCCCATCAAAGCAAACTTTGAAGAAGAATAAGCGGCTAAATCGCCTTTAGATCTTTTCCCACTCATTGAAACTAAAACAATAATTCTTCCTCTTCCAGAGGTACATAAATGATCCCAAGAAAGCCTACATAAATTCCAAATTGCCAAAAAATTGATATTTAATATATTTAAAATATCTTCTTCATCACCATCTTTGAATAAGAAAGGAACTTTCGATAATACTCCAGAACAATTTATTACTGAATCAAATCCTCCAAATGCATCTTCGGTATTCTTTATCCAATTTTCGGCTGTAATTTTTTTTAATGCATCATAGTGGTTGATTAAAATTTTCCCTTCTGGCCATTTTTTTGGATCAATAGCGCTTCCTTTTAATGATTCTAAATCTCTTATACCAACACTAATTCTATTGCCTTCTTTTAATTCTTTATGTGCAATACTTAGTCCAATACCTCTACTGGCTCCACTTATTAGTATGGTTCTCATTTTTGAACTATATGTTTGGAAATATTATCCTAAGTAACATTTTAAATTCTCTACCATGCATAATCATAAGACCTTTCTTTACACTCCATGGAGCTTTTATAAACATTACGCACATCGCATATACAATCTCCTTTAAAGAAAGAGTATCAGTTAGAAAACCATACCATTGATTTTTAGGTAGTTGAAAAAAACTACCAAAAAATTCTCTCAATAGTTTCTCGTCAAACCTCATGAGTTTTTCTAATCCAAATTGGTAAAGTGATTTCTTCCTAATTAATTCTTTTGACCATAAAGTTTCCCAACCTTTTCTAGCAATATGATAGGTACTTAGATTTTTGTTTTTAATTGCTTCTGAGACTGTCTTAGCAACAAGTGGAGCTCTTCTTAAAACATTACCAATTAAATATCCAGATGCAGGATGTACCATTGAAGCAGCACCACCATATCCAAGTATTTGTTGTTTAAAATCTGGGATTGGCATATTCATAGGGAGAAATAAGCCAAGCTCTTCGTGCTGCATGCTTGTGATTGATATATTGCGATAAGAAAGCCTCTTCTCTAGTCTCTCTTTTAAATTTTCCATTGTTAAAGGATTTACTAAACCAAGAGATGTCTCTTCAAGAAAATATTTACCATCCCCCATATCCATGGCATAAAGAAAAGTGGGCGGTTCTTTTTTTTGCTCATCGTTAAGATGGTCATTTCTATAGTCCATTAATACAAACTGCCCTTTCTTAAGTGGAGGTTTACTAAAATTACCTACTATTCCATAACAAGTTTGGACTGCTAAGGGACCACATGATCTTAATTTAAGAAAAACAGGATCATATCCTGTTGCATCTACTACTAATCTTGCAGAGTAAGTCTTACCATCTTTTGTAGTTACTGTACTTTTGTATTTCTCAAAATGTATTTTGTTTGCAAAGCCTTGATGCCATTTAATAAAAGACTTATTGCATTCATTAAACCAATAATTGTGGAGTTTCTTCTTATCAAATAGTCCATAATCTAGTGAATGCTCCGTGGCTTTATTCTCGTCGTCCTGTTCTTCTAAAGCGCCATGCCCAAAGAAACTTACAGTATTCTTCCATCTATATTCAAGTAAATCCTGAAGCCCGAGTTGATCAACTTCTTTCCCCCAAATGCCATATGTGTTTGGCCAAGGTTCATCTGGTCCATTTGGAGAAAGCACTTCAACATCTAATTTTTCCTTCCCTAAAGCTGAGGCAATTGCCATGCCTGCAGGCCCTGCACCCAAAACAAGAACATCTGGCATATTTTCTTTTGACATTAAATATAAATCTTATGATTAAAGAAATTTATGGAACAAGTTATTACTTCTGCGCCAAGGGTTATATATTTCATCCAATATTTGTAATAAGAGTAGGTTAATAATAATCAAATTACTCAAATACTAGTGACTAAGTTTTCAGTGTTTTAACAATAATTTATAAGATTACAAAATAAAAAAAACTTTATTTATTTTTTTATCATTAAAAAAAATACAGGAATTTAAATGATTAAAAATAAAAATATTTTAATTACTGGAGGTAATTCAGGAATAGGTTTTTTTGCCATTATTAATTTACTGAAGATGAAAAATATTTTATATGTTGTAATAAAAAACGAATTTAGAAAGAATGAATTTCTCAAAAAAATTGAAAAATATTTTGATAAAAATTACCTTAGTAAATTTTTAAATATTATTGAAAATTGTGATCTTTCAGATCTAGAGAATATTAAAAAAATTAAAAATTACTTTATTAGTAAAAAATTTTTTTTAGATGTTGTTGTTTTAAATGCAGGATTGCAGTATACAGGCTCTTTTTATCCTAAAGTATCAAAACAAGGCATAGAACTAACTTTTGCGGTAAATCATCTTGCACATTTTTACTTGGTAAATGTGCTGAAAGATTTTATTAGAAATAAAGAAGAATCTAGAATCATTATTACATCATCAGATGTTCACGACCCCAAAAGATCAGGTGGCAATATAGGAAAGAAAGCGGGACTTAATAACCTAGTTGATTTTAGAAAAAAAGTAACAGGGCAGTTTTTAAATTTTAATGCTGATGAAGCTTATAAAAATAGTAAGTTATGTAATATTTTGTTTGCTAAAGAACTTGAAAAAAAATTAAAAATGTCCTCCAGTAAAATTTCTGTAATAACTTGGGCTCCTGGTCTCGTAATACCAAATGATGATTCGGGTTTTTTTAGATATAGTAAACGTTTTAATCTCTTTGGATATTTAATTTTTTCTAAAGCTGCAAAAAATATTTTAGGAATTTCTGAAAGTATAGAAAATGCTGGAAAGATTCTTTCTGAGATTGTCCTTGATTCAAATTTCAATAATGTTGGTTTCATATATTTAAGTAATAAACTTATAGCTAGAAAAAAACATAAATTAGTTGAAAGTAACGTTAGTGATGAAGCAAATAGTGATGAGTTGGCTTCAAAACTTTGGATTCTTAGTGAAGAAATTTGTAGATCATTTGGCTTTGTTACTTTCAATATTTAAGGTTTGTGTTGGGAATGCAAACTCTATATCATTAAAGGCAAATTCCTCAATAATTCTTAAATTAATAGATTGTTGAGCTTCCATTGCCGCGAGATAATCATTTGTAGGTATGTAATATACAAGTTCAAAATTTAGACTGAAGTCTCCAAAGTCAGTAAAGTGGCATCTATCAAAAGATGCATCATTAGTTTCTTCAATAATCTTTTCTATTATTTTTGGGATCATTTTCATAAGTGAGGGAGAAGTTTCATAAACAACTCCTAATTTGTGAACCAACCTCCTTTGGGTCATTTGGGCATAATTTGAAATGATTCTCTTAGTTAACGCGCTGTTACTTATCACTATTACTTCTCCATTTATACTTCTAATTCTTGAAGATCTAACCCCTACTCTTTCAACCATTCCAAGAATGTCACCAGACTTTATAAACTCTCCTTTTTGAAAGGGTTTATCAAGCAATATTGTAATGTATTCGAAGAATTCCTGAACAGGATCCTTTAAAGCTAATCCTGCTCCAATACCACCGGCACTAAGTAAAGCCCAAATAGCAGTCATTTGCACACCTAAATTTTGTAAGAAAAAAATTGATCCTATAGTCCAAGTTGAGGCTCTGATTAAAGGAGTGAGAGACGAGATCATTGAACTGACTGAGGCATCATTTACATTAGATGTTGAGTCTATTAGAGATTTAATGATTACTTTATTAAGTGCCTTTATAATTATTATTAAAATAATTAATTTATTAATATTTAATAAGACTGAAATAAAAGTTATTTCATTCTCGAAAAAATAATCAATTGAGAAATAAGCTGAAAGAAGGAAGCCAAGCGGTTTTATTATTCCAGAGATTACTTCAAATATAAAATCATCTAAATTTGTTTTTGTTCTTTTAGAAATCCTTTTAAAAAAAATTTTTGAAATTCTAGAAATTATGATCGACAATAAAATTCCAATAAAAAAAATGGATATTGCCAGAAGGAAGTTTTCAGTAACTAATTTCATATTCAAATAAACCTTAAAAATTTATCTTTAATAAAATTTTAAATTATCTCTAAACAACAAACCAGTCTTTATTTTTCTTTAACTCATTATTATATTTCTAATTTCTTTAAATTCTTTTCTATCCGAAGTTTTGCATAATTCAAAAATTATTGATTCAGTTGTTGTTAAGATTGCCCCACTCTGAGTCATTCTTTGTAATGCTATTTCATGATCTACCCTATTTCGACTTCCCATGGCATCTGATATGAGAATAACCTCAAATCCTTTTTGTAGACAATCTAAGACTGTTTGTTGAACACAAATATGCGTTTCGATGCCACAAACTATCAAATTTGTAATTTTCTTATTTTTAAGTTCTTGTAGAAATTCTTTTATGTTAGCTAAGCTAAATTCCATTTTCTCAATTTTTTTAAATCCATTTTTGGGTAATAATTCAGGAAACGTCGCACCCAATTTGAGTGGGTTCTGTTCAGATAAAAAAATGTTTTCTTCTAAAATTTGGTAGGCATCTATAAGCTTTTTGATGTTTTTGGTTATTGAATCCTTTTTAAATATTGCTCTTATAATTTTTTCCTGAACATCTATGATTAGTAAAGCATTCACTTTTGGCGATAGTTTGTGAGAAGATTTTTCATGACCCTTCATCATTTGTATTTAAAGATATATTCAACATAGTATTTTGAACAACTTTAGTAAACATTTTAAATCAAAAAGTTGTTTAACTCTCATCTAGAGTTATTATTGAGAATAGCCCTGTGTAAATTGTTGTCATTATCCTCTCAATACAATGTCATCACATCTCCTCTTGGAGACGGTTTACATAAAGATGGGAAGAGGTTAACTCCTCAAAGGCTTAAGGTTCTTAATTTATTTGAAAATATTGGTTCTGGAAAGCATCTTAGTGCTGAAGAGGTACATGAAAAGTTAGTTAAATCAAGCTCCAAAGTTTCACTTGCAACAATTTATAGAACTTTAAGACTTTTAGTGCAAATGGGTTTGCTTCATGAATTAGAACTCAGTGAGGGCGGACACAGATATGAGTTGCTTAGTAATGAAACTCCTGATCATCATCATTTAATTTGTATTAGGTGTGGTAGAACAGAAGAATTCGAAAATGAAGAAGTTTTAGAAGCAGGCAAAGTTGCAGCAAAAATTAATGGGTTTAAACTAATTGAATCTTCTTTAAACGTAAGAGCTATATGTCCTAATTGCATTTAGCTGATTTTAACTTAAAGTCCCTCCGCAACTTGATCCTGCACCTGCAGTACAGGCAAAACAATGTTCTTTTACAGCTACCTTGTAGTCAAAAGTAAATGACTCATCCAATAGATCAAAAAGTGTCTTTGGTCCCTTATTCTCTCGGAAATTTATTTGTTGATTAAAGTCACAATCAAAAATTTCTCCAAGCCAATTTACACTAATAGTTTTTTTACACATAAGATTTTCTAAATTATTTTCATTAAAATTTTCTTTTAGTAATTTGTAATAAATATTTAGTTTCCCTTCTCTTCTTAGAGATTCTTCATATCTATTTATTGGCATATTAGTTATTGTGTATAAGTTATTAAAAACAATATTATATTTTTCGAATAGTATTTTTTTATAATCTTTTTCTAATATTTTCTGAGAAGGTGGAAGAGTTGGGCTTACAGGATTGTAAACAAGATTTAATTGCAATCCATTTTCTTTCTTCCCATAGCCTAGATCATTAAGAATTTTTATAGCATTAATACTTTTTTCAAAAACCCCAAGACCTCTTTGAAGCTCAACATTATCTTTTTCATAACATGGTAGCGAAGCAGTCACTATTACTTTATTCTTTGCAAGAAATTGAGGAAGATCTTCATAACCTTCTTCAAAGAAAATTGTTAAATTGCATCTATCAATAATATCAACTTGTTTTGTGCTCAAACTAGCTATTAGGTTTTTAAATTCTGGGTGAAGTTCTGGCGCACCACCTGTTATATCTAAAGTCTTGATATTGTACTTATCAATTATTTTTGGAATGAGAGATATTATTTCATTGGACATCTTTTCAGTCCTTAGAGGACTGGAATTAACATGACAATGCTTACAAGCCTGATTGCATTTATAACCTATATTGATTTGCAATGTTTCTATAGGTTCTTTATATATTGAGGGGAATTTTTCTTTCATAAATCTATTATTTATAAATTGTCATTTGAAAATTCAAAAGTCAACTATTTTTTTTAAAGTTTGATCTCTTATTAGCAAGTTCAATAAACCAACTTATATATTCTTTGGGACCATTTTGAAAAACCAAGTCAAACTTTAAGTTGTCATAAAGATCACTGATCCCTGTTAAACCAGTTTTTTTTGTAGAAGGTCTTTCAACTTCACCAGAACTACTATCTACAAAAATTATTTTATTATTAATACCAAATTCATTCCCTAATATTTGTATAAATTCTAAAAAAGATCTGTCACTTCCTCCTCTCAAATAACTCTTTTCACCATTACTTTTTTTTGATGTTATTGTGTCACCAACTCCTACAATCAAAGGCATGTCTTCTGTTTGAATAGTACTTTTGCATAAATCAATTTTTCCCGTAATAGAATTTGGAGAGTTTCTAAAATTAAAATTACTTCCAAAAGGGGCTTTACCAGTTTTATTCTCAATAAATTTATTTAAAAGAAATAAGACTCCAGAATCTTTAACTGCTCCTTTAATAAGTAATTGTATGTCTGTTGATCCAATATCATCTTTAGAAGAAAGTTTAATTCTTTCTTTACCATTTTGATTTCCTAAATTTGGTGAAATATGCAGGAAAAATGAGTTTTTAAGACCTTCGGATTCAGCTTTAAAGATTATTTCATTCATCATTTTTTCAAAATTAATTTGAATAAGCTTTCTTTTATCAGAATCATTGTTAACTAAATCAAACAGACTATTGAAATTAATCGTTGGCGAGAAGCGTGTTTCGCATATTGATTTTACTGCGTGAAAATTGATATCTTCTTGGCTTAGTTCAGGA
>QCSV01000012.1 GCA_003211415.1 Prochlorococcus sp. AG-670-M15
ATCAGAAGTTAATTGGGATCCTATAGATAATACAGTCCTAGCGAATGAACAAGTTGATTCAGAGGGTAAATCTTGGAGATCTGGTGCAGTAGTTGAAAAAAAATTATTAAAGCAATGGTTTTTAAGAATTACTAATTATGCGGATGAGTTATTGAAGGATTTAGAAAAATTAGATAACTGGCCAGAAAGAGTAAAAATAATGCAAGATAATTGGATTGGAAAGTCAATTGGTACAAATATTAATTTCAATATCAATACCAATCCAGAAGAGAAAATTACTGTATTTACAACAAGGCCAGATACTTTATTTGGAGTTACTTATTTAGCAATTTCTGTTAATCATTCATTAGTAAAAAATATTTCTGATCAAGAAACAATACAAGATATAGAAAATCTTAAGCAATATTTGAAAAATAATAAAAATAATGAACTTGAAAAAATTGGAATAAAAACTAACTTAACAGCAATAAATCCAGTTAATTCTGAACCTATTCCTATTTGGGTGGCAAGTTATGTTCTCGATGAATACGGTACAGGTGCTGTTATGGGCGTGCCAGCTCATGATCTAAGAGATTTTGAATTTGCTAAGAAAAATAATATTGATATTAAACAGGTAATAATAAATGATAAAAGTGAACAAAATAAAGAGCTTGAAGAAGCTTATGTAGAAAAAGGATATCTTATTAATTCAAATCAATACAATGGCATAGAAAATACTATTGCTAAAATAAAAATTTCAGAGGAGGGAGTAAATAATGGATGGGCTGAAAATAAGATTCAATATCGTCTAAGAGATTGGTTAATCTCTAGACAAAGATATTGGGGATGTCCGATACCCATAGTTAATTGCAAAAAATGTGGATCTGTTCCATTAAAGCAATCGGAATTACCTGTTTCCTTACCAAAAGATATAGAAATCTCTGCTAACAAGATTAATGCTTTAGGTGATAATAATAATTGGATAAATACTACATGTCCAAAATGTGGAATAGCTTCAAGAAAAGAAACTGATACTATGGACACTTTCATGTGTTCATCATGGTATTTTTTAAGATATCCATCTTCAAAATGTTCTAATAAGCCATTTGAAAAAATTGAAATCAATAAGTGGTTGCCTGTAGATCAATATGTTGGAGGGGTAGAACATGCAATATTGCACTTGTTATATGCAAGATTTTTCACTAAAGCCTTGAGGGATAATGAACTATTTGAAATTGATGAACCTTTCAAAAAACTATTAACGCAAGGAATGGTTCAGGCGGCAGCCTATAAAAACAATAATACTGGTAAATATGTTTCTCCTTCCGATATTGCTGACTTATCAAATCCTACAGATCCAATTGACAATTCTAAACTCGAAGTTCTTTTCGAGAAGATGTCTAAGTCTAAATATAATGGAATAGACCCTGAATCAGTAATTAAAAAATATGGAGCAGATACAGCAAGAATGTTTATATTATTTAAAGCACCACCAGAAAAAGATTTGGAATGGGGAGATACAGATGTTGAAGGACAATTTAGATTTTTAAGCAGGATTTGGAAGCTTTATATAAATTGTGCAAAAGATATAAATAGTAAATCTAATTCCTATCCAGATAAAGAAAAAAGTTTAATAAAGTCCATGAATATCGCTATAAAAGAAATTTCAAATGACATATTAAATAACCAATTTAATACTGCGATTTCAGAACTAATGAAGTTTTATAATTCATTATCAAATTCCATTAATGATGTAAACAATAATTTAAAAATTGATGCTTTAAAAACATTTTGTATTTTGTTGGCTCCATTTGCACCTCATATTGCAGAAGAAATATGGCATCTTATAGGATTTAAAAAATCTGTACATTTAGAAAACTGGCCTTCATTTAATGCCGAGGCACTAAAGGAAGATTCATATGAACTAGTAATACAAGTGAATGGAAAAGTTAGAGACAAAGTAAATATTAATAATGATATTAGTGAAGATCAAATTAAAGAATTGACTCTTAAAAGACCTAACATTTTAAAATGGACTCAAGATAAGGAAATAAGAAAAATAATTATTGTTAAAGGAAAAATTATGAATATTGTTGTTTAAGAGTTTATTTTTTGAATAACTAATGAATTTGGATTTGACCAATCGCCCTTGACTAAATAATTATCATTACCGAAACACATTTCACGGAGTATAAAAAATATGGGTTCACTAAGTGAATTATCAAATAATGATGTTATTTCATTTATAGAATATTCTCCACCTTCATCTAATAGATTACTTACTTTTTGTTGATACTCAATAATATTTGCAGCTGCTTTCTTTCCAGCTTCAACTCCAGGTTGATCATATGCATTTATATTTACCAATTCAGCGTAGAAGGATACAGCCCTCTCAAATAAAGCGATTAAGGCCCCTAGTGAAAAACAATTTAACTTTTCTAAAGTAATAGTGATACTTTGTCTGTCTTCACTAGAGAGTGCTGATCTAGTTCCTTGCAAAAAACCAGAAAGATATTCTTTAGGATTCTCTTTTTCATCAAAAATATTAGTAGATGGAGAATCTAATAATTCAATAAAAATACAAAAGAAATTATCAATACCATCTCTCAGTTGCTGAACATAAGCATGCTGATCTGTAGATCCTTTATTACCAAAAACTGAAATACCTTGATTAACTACTTCACCATTCCTATTAAATTTCTTTCCTAATGATTCCATTACTAATTGCTGAAGATATTTACTAAATACCTGTAACCTATCTCTATATGGTAATACGACCATATCTCTCTTCCCAACGCCATCCCCAGTTAAATACCATGCAGATGACAATAATGCTGCGGGATTATTTTTAAAATCACTTATACGCGTGGCCTCATCCATTAATGATGCACCTCTAATGAATTCAAATATATTTTCATTAATAAGAGCTAATGGAAGTAATCCCACAGAGCTTGTGATACTTGTTCTTCCTCCAACCCAATCTTGCAAATTAAATATTTTTAACCAATTTTCAGAAGTGGCCTTTTTAAATAATTTACTATCTTTCATCGTTATAGCTATAGCATTAGAATTCCATTCAAGAGCATTATTTTCACAATGACTTTTAATAATTTCCATAGCAATTCTAGGTTCAGGCGTACCACCTGATTTGCTTACTACTACAAATAATGTTGTGGATAATTTTTCAGATAACTCTTCTAACTTTTCACTAATTAAAAAAGGATCAACATTATCGATATAAGAAAAATTTAAGCCTCTAGAGCACTTCTGCAGTGACTCTGTAATAAGTAATGGTCCTAAACCACTTCCACCAATTCCTATCCATAGAACATCAGTATAGTTCTGTTGATTCCTATTCTTAATATCTCCATTTAAAATTTGTTTACCAAATTCAGAGATTGAATCAATATCTGCGCTAATTTCCTCACCTATTTTTGAAGAAGGTGAAATTGATGGATTTCTAAGCCAATAATGTCCAACTTGTCTATTTTCATCAATATTTGAGATTGCACCATTTTCTAATTCTTTTATTGATGTAAATACATCTACAAAGTTCTCTTCTAAATTTTTTATTTCTTCATTTTTGAAATTAATTTTGCTTATGTCTAACCAAATTTTTAATTTTTTATCAAACCAAAGATAATTACAAAATTTATCCCAAGAGTTTAATTCTCCATTCATTTTATATACTTGTTTCTTTTATTTATTATTTAATTATATCTATACAATTAGTACAAAGAATTGAATCATTTAATTTTGTTTAAATTTTTATATTCAAAAAAATATGTTTTTGAATATAAACAATTAAAATCGAGGGATTTTTTTTATTTCATATGAATTTATCATTGGATAAAATAAAAAATTTTGGATAGATCATTTAATTACATAATTTCGCCTGAGATATCTGAATTTAGAAGATTTTCACCAAAATTAAGAATAGGTGTACTTGCTTCTGGAAAAGGAACAAACTTTCAGGAATTAATTAATCTTTCAGAAAAAGAAGAATTAGATATAGATATAAAAGTTCTAATAACTAATAAAGATGAAGCCGGTTGTATAAAAAGAGCTGAAAGTAAAAAAATACCTCACAAAATTATAAGAGGCAAAGACTTTCTGCAAAAAGAGGCATTTGAATTAGAAATTGTAAATACTTTAATTAATTACGATGTTGAACTTGTGGTTATGGCAGGCTGGATGAAAATTGTTACTCCATTTTTTATTAATAAATTTAAGAATAAGATAATAAATATTCACCCTTCATTACTTCCAGCATATAAAGGTGGCTCTGCCATAAAGGACTCTATATTAAATGGTTCAAAAATAACTGGTTGTTCAGTACATTTTGTTGAAGAGGAGGTAGATAGTGGATCATTGATAATGCAAGCTGCATTGTCAATTAGAGATAATGATGATATCGAATCACTTTCCAAAAGAATACAAATGCTTGAGCATAAAATTCTACCTCACTCAATCTCTCATGCTGGTTTCTTGATAAGAAGTAATTTTATGGAAAATTATTAGTTAACTCAAGACCTTCATCCATTGAAAATCCACTCATAATATTCAAATTTTGAATTGCTTGCCCAGTCTGTCCTTTTAACAAATTATCAATTACAGATAATATAATGATTCTTCCATTTCGAATATCAACCTTAACAGAAAGGAAAATTTGGTTTGTATTTTTAACCCATTTTGTTGATGGGAATGTATCTATAGGTAAGACTTTAATATTTTTAAAATTTCTATAATAGTTATCCAAAAGAATTCTGCAATCATCAGAAGTTAATCCTGGATCTCTTAATCTCCCATATATAGTCGAATGCATACCCCTTGAGATTGGAACCAAATGAGGGGTAAAAAGCAGTTCAATTTTATTTCCAGAAATTAAGGATGCTGCTTGTTCGATCTCTGAGGTATGTCTATGGTTTATCAATCCATAAGCTGATAGACTTTCTCCACATTCTGATAAGAGTAGCTTTTGGTTTGGTTCTCGACCACCTCCAGAGGTTCCGCTTTTAGAATCAATTACTATACCTTCATTATCAATAATTCCTTGCGAAAGAAAAGGCGCTAACGGAATAAGAGCAGATGTTGGATAACATCCTGGACATGCAATTAATCTACCTTTTGAAATGGCTTCCTTATTTATTTCAGGAAGACCGTAGACTGCCTCTTTGCATAAATCATCATCATTCCTTTTATAAATAGCAGCTTCTTTGGAATATACTTTTTTCCATTCATCTAAGGACTTATATCTGTAATCAGCAGATAAATCAATAACTTTAACTCCTCTATCTAATAATTTCCTTGTCAATGTTGAAGATAGGCCATTTGGTAAGCAAAGCAATGCAACATCTGCATTATTTGAAATATTATCTACTGAAATATCTTCAATATAAGGATCATTATCTAAATAAATAAAGGGGAAATTATCATTCCACCTAGATCCAGATGTTTTATTACCTCCTAAAAATGAAATTTTGTAGTTTTTATTTTTCTTTAAAAGATTTACCGCTTGAATACCTCCGTAACCAGTAGCACCTACTATTGCAACATTCATTTCTTTGAATTGGCAGACTTTAAGATAGGATTATAAAGTGTTGAATTTAAGGTAACTAAAACACTTTTTTCTATATTGATAGGAATAATGAAAGAAACAAGTCCCAAATCAAATAATGGAACAATTTTGGATATAAATGAATCTTTTAAAATTGAATTTGATCCTATCAGCGATGCGTTGGCAGCGATAAGAAATGGAGAATGCATAATTGTTGTAGATGATGAAAGAAGAGAAAATGAAGGAGATTTAATATGTGCAGCTCAATTTGCCACTCCACAGCAAATTAATTTTATGGCTACTGAGGGACGTGGTCTTATTTGCCTAGCTATGCAGGGTGAAAAACTTGACTCTTTAGATTTACCATTAATGGTTGATAGAAATACAGATAAAAATCAAACAGCTTTTACCATATCAATTGATGCTGGACCTGAAAATAATGTTACTACTGGGATTTCTGCTGAAGACAGGGCAAAGACAATTCAAGTTGCTATAAACCCAAATACAAAACCAGATGATTTAAGAAGGCCTGGACATATTTTTCCATTAAGAGCTAAAAAAGGTGGGGTATTAAAAAGGGCAGGTCATACCGAAGCGGCAGTAGATATTGCAGCGATGTCTGGTCTTTATCCCGCTGGAGTGATTTGTGAAATACAAAATCCTGACGGATCCATGTCAAGACTTCCACAACTTAAAGAGTATGCGAAACAATGGGGAATGAAATTAATATCCATAGCTGATTTAATAAGTTATCGATTTCAAACTGAGAGATTTGTATATAGAAAATCCGATGCAGTTCTTCCAAGTATTTTTGGTAATTTTAAAGCTTATGGATATGTTAATGAACTTGATGGTTCAGAGCACGTTGCATTAGTTAAACAAAAATCATCAAAACTAAGCGAACCTGTACTTGTAAGAATGCATTCGGAGTGCTTAACTGGCGATGCTTTTGGATCATTACGTTGTGATTGTAGACCCCAGTTAGAGGCTGCTTTATCTAGAATAGAAAAGGAGGAAGAGGGGGTTGTTGTTTACTTGAGACAAGAAGGTAGAGGTATTGGTCTAATTAATAAATTAAAAGCTTATAGCTTACAAGATGGTGGATTAGACACTGTAGAAGCTAATGAAAAATTAGGTTTTCCTGCTGATCTTAGAAATTATGGAGTTGGAGCACAGATATTAACCGATCTAGGGATAAAAAAACTAAAATTACTCACAAACAATCCTAGAAAGATTGCTGGATTAGGTGGTTACGGAATAGAGGTTATTGAGAGAGTTCCACTAGTAATTTGTCCAAATGATAATAATGCAGAATATTTGAGTGTAAAAAAAACGAAGTTAGGCCACATGATTGATGAAGATAATCCCAATTCCAGTAATATCGATCCATTTATATCCATTTTTCTTGACGGAGAATATAAATCTATTGATCTAGTTCCAATAAAAAATAAAGTTATTAAATTCTGTTATGAAAAGAACATTAATATTAAACTAGAAAGTACACCAAGATTATTGGCTTTTTGGAATCGACCAAAATTAGTTTGGCGAATTTTGCATCATCAGAATAGAACCAATTCCAAAATTACTGATGAAGAAATAAAAAATATAGAATTATTTATTCAGTTTTTATCCAATTATCAAAATAGTACAAAGATTGGAATTATTGTTTCTAGAAATATTGAACAGGCATTACATCCAACAAGTAGCATCAAATTAATCCATACTAAATTTACTATTAATAATGAAATCTTATATTCTTCTACAAGAAAATTTAATCTAGATAAAGAGACATTTAGTATTGTTTTTGAAGGCTAAATTACTATTTTAAAGTTGCTTTTAGAATTTTTGACCCATTAGTAAGCTTTAACACTACATCCATATCATCAGTCTTACCAAAAACAGTATGAACTCCATCGAGATGAGGCTGTTGTTCATAAACTATAAAAAACTGACTGCCACCTGTATCCTTTCCTGCATGAGCCATAGAAAGTGAACCTTTTAGATGTTTATTGGAATTAATTTCACATTTTATATTATATCCTGGCCCACCAGTTCCAGGAATACCTGAAGCCCCATCACGAGTATTTGGACATCCACCTTGAGCCATAAAACCAGGAATAACTCTGTGAAATGCTAGACCATCATAAAAACCATCACTAATTAGGCTTGTGAAGTTTTTAACTGTATTAGGTGCGTCTTCAGAAAAAAATTCAATATTAATGTTCCCAACTTCTGTTTCAAATAAGGCAGTTGTCATGTTTAATTTGTTTAGTAATTAATTGATATTTTAATCGCTAAAGCAACTTTTCAAGGTTTTGCTTAATGGTATTTATATCAATGTTGTCTTTATCACCATTTTTGACTTCCTCCCAATTCTCAACTTGTAGATTTTTCTGGGGTGGTGAAATTAGTAACCTATCTTCTGCCGTTTTAGGTACGAAATTTTTTTCTACTAATTTGCATTCATAATCTAATTTAATGCAGAAATCCTTTATTTCCTCTATGTTGATCATTTCAACTGTTGGCAAAGGAAAATCTTGAGCTTCTAGTAGACCACAATATCTACTTGCATCATCTTTATCCTCAAACATAAGAACAATGGTTCTTCCTTTAAGTTCGATTGAATGAATTCCTTCCTTATCTGTTCCTGAATTATATAAAAGAACAAATATGTTCATAAGTATCTGATTTTCTATTTATATAGTATTTGATTAAGAATTAGAAAGTGATAATTCTTGTAATCTTGTATATAAAGCAATTTCTTCGTCATTAATATCGGCAGGTATGACTACCAAGATTTCAACATATTGATCCCCTACATTATCTTCGAAAGATAAACCCCTACCTTTCAAACGTAACATTCTACCCGTAGAAGATTTTGGTGGTACTTGAAGTGTAACATTTCCATCAAGAGTAGGGACCTCTACTGCACAACCAAGAAGAGCATCATGAGGAAATAACTTCAATTTATAAAGAACTCTTAAACCATCAATTCGTAAACCACTTTCCGTTTGAACTTTTAACTGTAGATAATGATCTTTACCACCTCTTGCAATATTCTCAAGTCTTAATCGCCATCCATCTCCAGCGAATGGAGGTGTATCAACTTCTACTACGGTTTCATCTTCAAGCTCTATTAAAATTAAAGCCCCATTTAAGGCCTCATCAGGAGTTAATTCAATAACTGTTTCAATATCCTGATGGAGTTTAACTGGTGGCGGCTCTTCTGGAGAGGTTGTAGGGTATTCATAATGATTAAATTCATCATTATTTGTATTTGTTGATTCATCCTCAAATGGTTCATTTTCATACTCCTCGGAATTCTTTGGTGAGTATTCATATCCAAATAATGAATCAAGATAATCTTGAAAATCAGGAAAACCAGTTTTGAAATTATTATTTTTTTTGTTATCACCATGGACATTTTCATCCGCACTATTTTTTCTTACATTAGGATCACGTAAATATTCGTATGCTTCGTTAATTAATTTAAATCTTTCTTCTGCATTAATATCATTTTTATTTAAATCTGGATGCCATTTTCTTGCTTCTCTTCGAAAGGCCTTTTTAAGTTTTTCATCATCGAAATCAGGGGATAAACCCAAAATCGACAAATAGTCTTTTTTAGAGGAAGTAGTCATTGTCCCATGGATCATCGTCCCTAGAATTACCATACCTCGAATTTCTATAATTTCTATTCATTTGATTATCCCAAGGGTCATCATCCCAATAATCATCGGAAAAGAGTTCATCTTTTAATGAACCAAATGTATTTTTTATGCCCTGTAAGGGATTATTTTCAGTTTTCTTTTCTGCCGCAAATTTTCGGTTCAAGCCGAATAATGCTTCTTGTAGAGCACTTACTGAAATTTCTAATTCTTGAGGATCATCATCATCTATATACTCTTCAACATCTTGAATAGCTAATTCAACAGCTCTTTGTTGCCTTTCAGCCCCGTAAGGACCAAATTCCAATGAAGCATCTCTAAGTCTTCTCTCAGCTTGCGCAATAAGAGTTAAAGCACTATTTTTTCTATCGATTACAGATCTTCTCATCCTATCTTCGTTAGCTTTTGCTTTGGCTTCTTCAATTATAGAATTTATTTCTTGTTCATTTAAATTAGAACCTCCAGAGATTGTAACTGTTTGCTTTCTTCCAGTTGTTCTATCAGTTGCACTTACTTCTAAAAGACCATTAGCATCAATATCGAATGCTACCTGAACTTGAGGTATCCCTCTTGGAGCTGGAGGTATTCCTGAAAGTCTAAATTTACCAAGTGATTTATTTTCGGAGGCTAAAGGCCTTTCTCCCTGTCGAACTTGAACAACAACTGATGATTGATTAGCCTCGGAAGTACTAAAAACATCAGATTGTCTAACTGGTATTGGTGTATTACGAGGAATTAGTACCTTCATGAGACCACCAATAGTTTCTAAACCTAAAGATAAGGGAGTAACATCATTTAGGAGTAAATCTTGTAAATCACCACTAATAATTCCAGATTGTATAGCGGCTCCAACTGCTACGACTTCATCAGGATTAACAGATTGACAAGGATCATTTGGAACGAGAGTCTTTACTAATTGTTGAACCATTGGGATTCTTGTGCTGCCACCTACAAGAACTACTTCATCAATATCATCTGGGTTCCATCCAGAATCATCTAAGGCTATTTGCACAGGCTCTAATAATCTATCAAGTAAATCTTGTGATAATGCTTCAAATATTTTTCTATCTAGAGATTCTTCAATATGTAACGGCCCTTCTTTACATGTTGTGATAAATGGTAATGATATTTTTGTTTTTTGTAATCCTGACAATTCACATTTAGCTTTTTCAGCA
This sequence comes from Prochlorococcus sp. AG-670-M15, assembly GCA_003211415.1. GTDB lineage: Bacteria > Cyanobacteriota > Cyanobacteriia > PCC-6307 > Cyanobiaceae > Prochlorococcus_A. The sequence continues at coordinate 10,380 of QCSV01000012.1, forward strand.
GCCTCAGTTAATCTCTGTAAAGCTTGTCTATCCCTTCTAAGATCTATACCATGTTTAGCTAGAAATTTTTCTGCAAGCCAATCTACTATTTTTGAATCAAAATTGTTTCCTCCTAGCTGTGTATCACCACAAGTGGCTTTAACATCAAACACACCATTAGAAATTTTCAATAATGAAACATCAAATGTTCCTCCTCCTAAATCAAAAACCAAAACATTATTAGAAGAGCTTTTTTCAAAACCATAAGCTAGAGCAGCAGCAGTAGGTTCATTTAGAATTCTATCTACTTTAATACCAGCTAATATTGCGGAATCCTTTGTAGCTTGCCTCTGAGATTCATTAAAGTAAGCAGGGACTGTAATAACTGCAGAGTCAACAGTATCTCCAAGATATGTTTCGGCATCATTAATTAATTTTCTAATTAAGGAGCTCACTAATTCCTCTGGTGCGTACTCTCTCTCTGTATTTGGACTAAGAACCCTAACGTTACCAGTGTTATTAGCCTTTACGTTGTAAGGGACAGAAATACTATTCTCATCTAATTCATCCCAGTCACTACCAATAAATCTTTTTAGGTTATAAAAGGTATTCTTAGGATTTAGAACAAGTTGTCTTCTTGCTTGGTCTCCAATTACTATTTCTTTGTCTTTTGTAAATCCAATTATTGAAGGTGTAGTTCTAGAACCTTCAGAATTAGCAATAACAATTGGACGGCCAGCTTCTATAACCCCGACAACAGAGTTAGTAGTACCCAAATCAATTCCAACTATTTGCCCCATGATTTTAGATTGCTAAATTAAAGCAAAATTTACTAGTAATTTAATTAATTTTTATCTTAGATATTTACATATAATAGTAAAAATCAAATATTTTCAACTTAATTTAAATAAATAAGATTATTTATAACTCGTTAATAAGATTACTATTTATTTTAAAAGATATTTTAAAGACAAAGGTGTTGATGTATTTAACCAAAATAAACTAATATAAAACGGAGAGAGAGGGATTCGAACCCTCGATAAAGTTGCCCCTATACAGCATTTCCAGTGCTGCGCCTTCAACCACTCGGCCATCTCTCCCAAGATAACCATTTTAACCCTTGATCATCCCATTTTAGAGGAAAGTTATTTGAAAAAGACTTTCACAGTCACGATTAAAAATAAGGAAACCGGAAAGGTCTACCAAGATCAGGTTAATAGTGATGATTACATACTTAAGGAATTTGAAAAGAAAGGTTTCAAACTTGCATTTTCATGTAGAAATGGGTGCTGTACAAGTTGTGCAGTTAAAATTAAATCTGGTAGCTTACAACAACCAGAAGCAATGGGTGTATCTCAGGCTTTAAAAGACAAAGGCTATGCACTTCTTTGTGTCGCTAAAGCAACTTCAGATCTTGAGGTAGAAACTACATATGAAGATGAAGTTTACGATTTACAATTTGGACAATATTTTGGGAGGGGAAATACAAGAGTTGCGCCACCTTGGGAATTTGAAGAAGATTAACTATCATGTTTGAATTAAGTGAAATAGAGGAGCTTGCAAATCAAGTAAACTTATCCATTTTGTATGAAATAGCCAAAAATTCAGCTCAAATTGGTAATGAAATTTTAAAAGTTAATTACAATAATATTCAGAAAATATCATCAAAGGGTAGGAAGGGTGATCTAGTTACCAATGTAGATTTGGAAGTTGAAAATAAAATAAAAGAATATTTATTAGAAGAGACACCAAACATATCTATAAATGCAGAGGAATCGGGTAAATTAACCAAATCTTCGGATTTAACGTGGTGTATAGACCCATTAGACGGTACAACAAATTATTCCCATGGATACCCTTTTTTTGGGACTTCTATTGGACTTGTATATAAAAATAATCCAATTATAGGCGCTATATCAGTACCTTATTTAAATGAACTATATTCAGCCTGTATAGGTTTAGGCTCATTCTGCAATGATAGTGAAATTAAAGTATCGAATCCCTCTAAGCTTTCTGATAGTCTACTTGTAACTGGTTTCTCTTATGACAGATTTGAGACAGAGGATAATAATTATGCTGAATTTTGTTATTTAACACATAAAACTAGAGGTGTTAGAAGAGGAGGTGCAGCAGCAGTTGATCTAGCATTTGTTGCGGCAGGTAAGGTAGATGGATATTGGGAAAGAGGATTGGAGGTATGGGACCTAGCGGCCGGTGCTATTATTGTTAAAGAGGCTGGTGGTATTATTTCTGATTATCCATCAGGCGAGTTTAATTTAAGTTCTGGAAGAATTTTAGCTTGTTCTCCCAGCCTTGAAAATGAATTAAAAAATGAACTAGATAAAGTTTCTCCATTTAAAAAAAATCTCTATACCTAAAATTCGTTCAATATTAAAATGACAGATATAAAAGAAATTAAATTAGTCGATGTAAAAAATAACTCAAACATAATAAATAATTTAAATAGTATTTATAAACTATGGGGATATGAAGAGGTTTCACCCTCATTTATAAATACTTTAGAGACCATAAAAGGCCATGGCGTTATTGACGAAAATCATGTTGTAGGAATAGTAAGTAATAATTCATTATGTCTTAGGCCAGAAATGACAACATCAATTATTAAATTGTCTTCTACTAGATTAATAAATAAGAAAAGACCTATAAGATTATTCACCAATGGAATGGTTTTTGATAAAAAACAAAATAATAAAAATTCATTTAAGTTGCAAGAAAAATTACAGAGTGGAATTGAATTAATTGGATATGATACAAAATACCCAGAAATTGAAGTTATTAATATTTTGTTTGATTCAATCGATAATATTAATTTGAAGGATGGTTGTAATTTATTTCTACTAGTAAGCACTACAAAAATAATGGACTTGATACTGAACAAATATAGGAATAATAATTTTGAAGAAATTAAGAAAAGTCTGGTTAATTTTGATCAAGATAATTTATCTAAATTAGGAATAGATGAAGATGATAAATATATTCTTAAAGATCTTTTATTCACACGAGGAGAACCAATTGCAATATTAAAAAAATTAAAAACTACATATGGTACTAGTAAGATATTAGATGACTTAAATTTTTTATTTGAAACATTATCAAAAATATCAAATAAATATGGTGTTAAATTACAACTTGATCCCACTTTTCAACCTCACTTGAATTTATATGAAGGAATAGTTTTTCAACTAATAGGGGATAATGGTAAAAATAAAAGCGTCATCGCAAAAGGCGGAAGGTATGATGAGTTAGTAAGATCATTTAGTCCTAATGAGAAAATATTTAATGGGATTGGATTTACAATTTCAGTTGACATTTTAAGAAATTTAATTAAGGAAGAAAAGACAGATAAAAAAAAGATTTTATTGATGTTTAAAGATTCTTATTTGTTAGAAAAAGGTATGAATGAACAAAAAGCACAACAGAAAAAAGGAAATATTGCTGTCTTGCATTTAAATCCATGTGATGACTTGACTAAAGCCAATCAAATTATGAAAGAAAATAATTGTAGTGAGATTTTGTGGGTTAAATAAGACCTTTTAAAAATTTTTTAACTTTTAAATTAATATATTGTTCGGACAATACTCCTAATTAAACTTGATTAACTAGTTTTTAAGAAATAAGATTTAATATGTTTGATTTTTTTTAAATGGAAAAAGGCGAAATTCGTATTAATACCGAAAATATTTTCCCAATTATTAAGAAGGCAGTATATTCTGACCATGAAATCTTTTTAAGAGAACTTGTTAGTAATGGTGTTGACGCTATTAGTAAAAGAAGAATGGCCTCTATGGCAGGTGATTGCGAGGACACTGAGGAGGCTCAAGTAAAAATAACAATTAACCGTGAAAAAAATACGTTAACAATTTCCGATAATGGAATTGGAATGAATGATGAAGAAATTAAGAAGTACATAAATCAAGTAGCATTTTCTAGTGCTGAAGAATTCCTAACAAAATACAAAAAAGATAATGATGAATTCATAGGTCATTTTGGGCTAGGTTTTTATTCGAGTTTCATGGTGGCAGATAGAGTTGATATATTAACTAAGTCGGCAATTGGGGAATCTAAAGCTTTCAAATGGTCTTGTGATGGATCGCCAAATTTCACTTTAGAAGAGTCTGAAAGAGAGACAATTGGTACAGATGTTATTCTTCACCTACTTGAAGAAGAAAAAGAGTTTATCGAGCCTGAAAGGATTAAATCACTAATAAAAAAATATTGTGACTTTATGCCAATAGATGTTTTATTAGAAGGAGAGACAATCAATAAGAAAAACCCTCCTTGGAGAAAACAACCTAGTGAATTAAAAGATGAAGATTATATTGAGTTATACAAATACCTTTATCCTTTCCAGGGAGATCCACTGTTATGGATTCATCTAAATACAGATTATCCATATGACATTCAAGGGATATTGTATTTCCCAAAGTTGTCAGGTAGAGCTGATTGGGAAAAGGGAGAAATAAAACTATTTTGCAATCAAGTATTCGTAAGCGATTCAATTAAAGAGATAGTACCAAAATACCTTTTACCTCTTAGAGGAGTTATTGACTCTACAGATATACCTCTTAATGTCAGTAGAAGTGCATTACAAACAGATAGAAAAGTAAGGTCTATATCATCATTTATCTCAAAAAAAATCGCTAATAAACTGAAGGATTTGATAAAAAATTCTCCAGAATTTTATGCAGAAATTTGGGATTCAATCTCTGCTTTTATTAAAATTGGTGCTATCGAAGATGAAAAATTTGCTGATTTAGTTAATAACAGTATAATTTTCGAAACAATAATAAATTCAGAGAAAGATTTAACTAAAGATATTGAAAATAAATCCCTCATCAAGTCCAATGATAAATATTTCACAACTCTCGCAAATTACAAAGAGCGAAATAAATTAACTGATGCTAAAAAAATAATTTACTGTTCAGATTTGATTTCACAGTCTAGTGCATTAAATATCTGTTTATCTGATAATAAAGAAGTTATTAAATCGGATCCTTTAATTGACGCACAATTTCTTCCATGGTTGGAAAGTAAAAATGAAGATTATCAATTCCAAAGAGTAGATTCAGAAATAAATGAACTAGAAGATAATGAATCTAAAGAAATTGTAGATAAGGATGGCAAATCAAATACAGATAATCTTAGAGATACGATAGTTAAGGCCCTTAACAATGAGAAAGTAACAGTTAAAGTGCAGTCACTTTCAAGTAAAGATGCTCCACCAGCGATGATCTTGCTTCCAGAACAAATGAGAAGAATTAATGATATGGGAGCCTACATGGAACAAAAAATGCCTGGCTTACCTGAATATCATGTGCTCTTAATTAACAAAGAACATCCACTTATTGTTGGTCTTAATAAGATTACAGGCAACAAAATAATTATTGATGAAAAAGATCCTATTGAGAATCCATTGGCATCTAAAATTGCTAATCATGTTTACGATATGGCTAAGCTTTCCGTTGGAGGATTAGATCAAGAACAGATAATTAATTTACAAAATAATAATGCCGAATTAATTTCAGAATTACTTAATTCAACAAATTGAGTCATGTGTTAAAATTTTTAAAGATATAACTAAATAAGTATGTCAAGAGTTTGCGAACTGACAGGTGCAAAAGCTAACAACGGGATGGCAGTGAGTCACTCACATATTCGTACAAAAAAATTGCAACAAGTTAATCTCCAAAAAAGGAGACTTTGGTGGGAAGAAGGCAAAAAATGGGTGAATATTAAAATTAGCACCAAAGCACTAAAGTCTATACAAAAAATAGGTTTAGATAAAGTTGCTAAATCAAATGGAGTTGACTTAAAAAAATTCTAAATTTGATGAGAAATTTAGTTGTAAGTATATTAATATCTTTTATTTTTTTATTTAATTGTAATTCAGCAATCGCTTTTGACTTTGCTCCTGAAGTTGGAGATATTGCTCCAAACTTTCAATTAGAGGGTTTTAATAAGAACATAAAATCAAAAAATATTTGGGAATTAAATGATTTTCAAGGTAAGTGGCTTGTTATTTATTTTTATCCAAAGGACTTTACCGCAGGTTGCACTCTTGAAGCTAAAGGTTTTTCGGAATTAAAAAAAGATTTTTCAAAATATAATGCCGAAATTGTTGGTATTAGTGCTGATAATCAAGATTCCCATGAAAGTTTCTGCAGCGAGAAATCTATAAACTATACTTTATTATCCGATCCTGAAGGAATTATTAGCGATAAATATGGTTCTTGGATTCCTCCATTTTCAGATAGAAATACCTTTTTGATTTCTCCAGAAGGGGAAATTTCTTATAGGTGGATAAGTGTTTTGCCTTTAAATCATGCCAAAGAAGTACTTAATGTACTAAAGAAAAAAATATAAATTTTGCACGAACTTTCATTTGGAACTTGGTTAATTCACATCTCTTCGGTCATTGAATGGATATTTGCCATATTTGTTATATACAAAATTTCTACATATAAAGAATTCAATTTATTTTTTTGGTTAAGCTTAGCTATGGTTCCAAACTTAATAGGAGCTATGTGCGCTATTACTTGGCATATCTATGATAATCAAGATGTATTGTATGGATTAGTAACGCTTCAAGGGATATTTACTTTTATTGGCAATTCAACATTAGCTCTCGCATCATTCACTATTTTTAAAAAGGAAGAGACTTATGAATAATTTATTTTTTAAATTTATAGAAAAATTAGGTTCCATTGATAACACATTATTGTTCGCAGTATCAATAATTCCATATGCAATATTTTTGTTTTACTTATATAAAATCAAAACTGTTAATATTTTTGTAAAAACAGGATTTTCCTTAACTGTTTTATTCGTATTCATAACTATATTGGTATCTATCTTCACACTAAATTACTATGATAAAACCCTTGTTGAGGTTGACTTCCTTCATGGCTTTGCAGAATCCTTCCTAACTCTAAGTGATTTTGTTATTTTGTTTGGATTTATAAAGTTGTTAAATAGTTTAGAAGTAAACAACTCTTAAGACCTTTTACAATTTTGTGTTTTTTAGGTAAAAGTATTAGAGAATATATGAAAATAACAATTTTTTATGTTTACTACATTATTTGCAGCTGCAGATCCAGCAACTTTTTCTTGGTCTCCAAAGTGTGCCGTCGTAATGATTGCATGTAATGTTTTTGCTTATGCAATTGCTAGAGCAACAATAAGAAAACCTAATGAAGGTTTTGAAATACCTAATTCAAAATTCTATGGTGGTTTAAGTCACGCATCAGTTGTAGGTGCTAATTGCTTAGGTCATATTTTCGGAATTGGAGCAATCTTAGGATTAGCCTCACGAGGTGTTTTATAAAAATTTATTTATTAAATTTTTAATTATCTAACTTAAATTTTTTAACAATTTTATCTGCCATCTGATCAGGCATAAGTCCTAATTTTTCTTTACTCTGATCAGGTGAGGCATGATCAACTAAAACATCAGGTATACCTATTCTGTATATAGGAATATTTATTTCATTATCGTTTAATAATTCAACTATTGCGGAACCAAATCCACCTATTAGGGTTCCTTCTTCCATAGTTACAACTTTTTGAATCCTACTTGCTAAAGGCATAATAAGATTTTTATCGAGAGGTTTCACAAATCTTGCATTAATAAGACATGCACTAATATTCATATCTTTTAGTATCTTTGCTGTTTCGATAGCTGATGCGACCATTGAACCATAAGCAATAATTAAAATATCCTCTCCTTCTTCAAGTATTTCAGCTTCGCCTATATTTAAAGGTTCCCAACCCTCATCCATTACAGCCACTCCTAACCCAGAGCCTCTGGGTATTCTTAGTGCTGTAGGACCGTTATAGTTTATTGAAGTTATTAACATTCTCTGTAATTCAGACTCATCTTTTGGGGCCATCAAGACAAAATTAGGTATAGATCTCATATAACTGATATCGTACTGACCTTGGTGAGTAGGACCATCAGCACCAACTATCCCAGCTCTATCAAGTACGAATGATACAGGTAAATTTTGTATCCCTACATCATGAATTAATTGATCGAAAGCACGTTGAAGAAAAGTACTATAAATAGCTACAACAGGTTTAAGACCATCGCACGACATTCCTGCAGCAAGAGTAACTGCATGTTGTTCTGCTATTCCTACATCAATATATTGGTCTGGAATATTTCTTTGCAATATATCTAAACCAGTACCTGTAGCCATTGCAGCTGTAATGCCAACGACTTTGCTATCTTGTTCACATATTTTCAATAAGGTTTGACCAAATATTTTACTATAACTAACAGGCTTAGGTTTCTTTGATGGAATAGATTTCCCAGTAGTCAGATCAAATGCAGACTGTGCATGATATCCTACCTGGTCAGCTTCAGCATAAGGATAACCCTTCCCTTTTGTTGTGACAACATGAACAAGTACAGGTTTTTTAAGTTTATGAGCAGCGTTAAAAGTATTAACTAAATTTCCAATATCATGACCGTCAATTGGACCCATATATGTAAATCCAAGTTCTTCAAAAACTGCACCAACCTTAGGCACAGCCAATCGTCTAACGCTTCCTTTAATATTTTTGAATTCTTCTGGTATATCCTTACCAATTAAGGGTATATTTTTTACACTTTCTTGAACACTATCGGATAAAAATTGCAATGGTGGACTAACTCTTACCTTATTTAAGTAAGATGAAAGGGCTCCAACTGGAGGTGAAATAGACATATCATTATCGTTTAATACAACAACTAAAGGAGTATTTGGTAAGTGTCCTGCATGATTTATAGCTTCTAATGCCATTCCTCCAGTTAATGCTCCATCTCCAATAACAGCAACACATTTATAATTCTCACCTTTTCTGTCTCTTGCTATTGCCATTCCTAAAGCAGCAGAAATAGAAGTGCTTGCATGTCCAGCGCCAAAATGATCAAATTTACTTTCACTTCTTTTTAGATATCCAGCTACTCCATTTTGTTGTCTAAGGGAATCAAATTGACTGAAACGTCCTGTTATTAATTTATGAGGATAACCTTGATGTCCTACATCCCAAACAACTTTGTCGAAATCTAGATCGAGAGTTTGATATAAAGCCAATGTAAGCTCAACTACACCTAAACCAGGGCCAAGATGTCCACCGCTAGTAGATACTACTTGAAGGTGTCTTTCTCTAATTTGACAAGCAATTTCCTCTAATTGTGAAACTGTTAAGCCATGAAGTTGATTTGGATGACTTAACTCACTTAAAAGCATTTAACAAAAATTGGTATCTATCTAATTTAAAACGTGAAGGTGCAAAATGAGTATTTTTTTTGAAATAGATCATGTAATGTTTTATTAGATTAATAATTAATGCTAAAAATATATGTATGAACGATTATTTTGAAAAAATACTTCAAGCGAAAGTCTATGAAGTAGCTAAAAAAACACCGCTAGAGAAAGCACATAATTTAAGTAATACGCTTAATAATGAAGTTTTTCTAAAAAGAGAGGATCTTCAAGATGTATTTTCATTCAAAATAAGAGGGGCATACAACAAGATGAGTAAGCTCAGCAAATCTCAGCTTACTAAGGGAGTAATTACTTCAAGTGCTGGCAATCATGCTCAAGGTGTTGCACTTAGTGCTCTCAAATTAAATTGCCAAGCAACTATATTAATGCCAATTACAACACCTCTAGTAAAAGTTAATGCAGTAAAAAATTTAAAAGCAAAAGTTATATTATTTGGTGATAATTATGATGAAACTCACAAAGAGGCAATAAGGATTAGCCATGAAAAAAATTTATGTTTTATTCATCCTTTTGATGATCCAGATGTTATAGCAGGACAGGGAACTATAGCTATTGAACTTGAACAGCAACTCACGGAAAAACCATATGCAATTTATATTGCTGTTGGTGGTGGTGGATTGATATCAGGAATTTCTTTATATATAAAAAAAATATGGCCCGAAGTAAAAATAATCGGGGTAGAACCTGAAGACGCTGACGCTATGACAAAATCGTTGGAGGAAGAAAAAATTGTAGAATTACCCTCTGTTGGTCAATTTGCAGATGGAGTGGCGGTTAAAAAAATTGGTAAAAATACTTTTGATATTGGGAGAAAATATATAGATAAGATGATTAGGGTTAATACTGACGAAATATGTGCTGCTATTAAAGATGTTTTTGAGGATACTAGATCAATACTAGAGCCCGCAGGTGCCTTATCAATAGCAGGAATGAAAAAAGATATTTTAAATTCGCATCATTCAAATAGAAAAATGGTTGCGATTGCATGTGGTGCAAATATGAATTTTGAGAGGCTTAGATTTGTAGCAGAAAGAGCAGAACTTGGAGAGTGTAAAGAAGTAATGATGGCTGTTGAAATTCCTGAACGCGCTGGGAGTCTAATTGATTTTTGTAAGTTACTTGATAATAGAAATTTAACTGAATTTAGCTATAGGATGTCGAATTCCAATAATGCACAGATCTTTGTAGGTGTTCAAGTCTATGGGTTAAATGATAAAAAAAATCTATTAAATGTATTTAGAAATTCTGCTTACTCATTTATTGATATAAGTGATGATGAATTATCTAAAAATCATCTCAGACATATGGTAGGTGGAAGATTACCACGGAATTTTAAAGAGATGGAATATAGAAATTTTGTTGAGCTTTTATACAGGTTTGAGTTTCCTGAAAGACCTGGCGCATTAATAAACTTCTTAAATAATATGAAATCTAATTGGTCTATAAGCATATTTCACTACAGGAATTATGGTGCTGATGTAGGGAAAATTGTTATTGGAGTTTTAATCGATAAAAATGAGATTTTAGAGTGGAATAAATTTGTAAGAATTCTAGGCTATAAATTTTGGGATGAAACTCAAAACGATACATATAGATTATTCCTTGGTGCATCAGATTAAATTTAAGGTAAATTAGGAAAGATTTAGGTAATTAAAATCAATCAATCTGATCTAAATACCACGCCAATATCTGATATAGATCTAGTTACTAAAGTTGAAGCTGTTCTATATTTGAAAGGCAGACCAATAAACAAAAAGGATCTTTCAGAAATTACTAATTCTGATATAAATTCAATAAATGATGCAATTAAAGATCTAAAAAATAAATATTCTAATCCTAACTCAGCTATTGAATTAAATGTAGTAAATAACAGTTTTTCTCTCGAACTAAAATCTAGTCTTAATGAATTCGTCGATGATTTACTTCCTTCTGATTTGAAAACATCCGAATTAAGAACATTGGCAACTATTGCGATCAAAAAAAAGATCCTGCAATCGGATCTTATACTTCTTCGAGGTTCAGGTGCTTATGATCATATTAAAGAATTATTAGAAAAGAAATTTATCGTCAAAAGGAAGCAAAAAGATGGTAGATCATATTGGCTATCATTATCAGAAAAGTTTTTTCAAACTTTTGCAGTAAGTAATGAATATCTTTCAAATATAGGAAGCAGTAATAATAAGCAGCAATAATAAGTAAATGTTAGAATGCATTAAATTACGACAAGATAATGTTATCTGAGATTTTTGCAGTTCTGGGCCAAACTTTATCAATTTATTCTTTCATATTGATAATAAGAATTTTACTTACATGGTTTCCAGGTATTGATTGGAGTAACGGCGTTTTATCTGCATTAACTTCTATTACAGATCCTTATTTAAACATTTTTAGAGGTATTATCCCTCCAATTGGTGGATTCGATATTTCATCATTATTAGCTTTTTTACTTTTAAATGTTATTCAAAATTTAATTACAAATCTCCAGTATGCAAGCTTAGGATATAGTTGATTTTATCTATCATCTCCAGAACCTCTTATCTTCCCTTTAGAAGCTCTTAATTTTAATTTTTCAAGGTTTTGTATAGCAACATCCTCTAAATTGAAATTTAATTCTGTACAAAGATTTGATATATACCACAAAACATCTCCTAACTCTTTTTTAATACCTAATTTTGATTCATTATCAAATATTCCATTTTTATCTCTTATAACCTTTTTCACTTTTTCTGCAACCTCACCAGCCTCTCCAACTAAACCAAGAGTTGGATAAATATTATTTGAGCCTAAATCTGGATATTGTGCTGTTTCTCTAGCTTTTTTCTGATAAGTTTTAAAATCCATGACTTAAATAACTAACTTTGGGTATGGTAAATTTATTTATATCTAGCAATATTATCTATATATGTCGAATATTGATTTAAAAAGAAGAACAAAAATAGTAGCAACTATTGGCCCTGCAACTCAATCTGAAGAGATAATTACAAATTTAATTAAAGCTGGAGTAACAACATTCAGGTTAAATTTCTCACATGGAGATCATAAAGATCATGCTGAGAGAATAAAAACCATAAGAGAAGTATCAAAAAAGTTAGATATAGATATTGGAATATTGCAAGATCTTCAAGGACCTAAAATACGATTAGGGCGCTTTAAAGATGGGCCAGTAAGAGTTAAAAAAGGAGATAAATTCACACTGACATCAAATGAAGTCGAATGTACAAATACTATTGCAAATGTAACCTATGACAAACTTTCTCAAGAGGTTAGCGAAGGGAAAAGAATACTTTTAGATGATGGAAAAATAGAAATGATTGTAGAAAAAGTTGATATTAAAGCTAATAATTTAGAGTGTATGGTAACTGTAGGAGGGGTTCTTTCAAACAATAAAGGTGTTAATTTTCCTGATGTTCAATTATCAGTAAAAGCATTAACAGAAAAAGATAAAGAGGATTTAAAATTCGGTTTATCTGAGGGAGTAGATTGGATAGCATTAAGTTTCGTAAGGAATCCATCCGATATAAATGAAATAAAAGATTTAATAAGCAAAAATGGGCACTCAACTCCTGTAGTCGCAAAAATAGAAAAATTTGAAGCAATTGATCAGATCGATACAGTATTACCCTTATGTGATGGGGTTATGGTTGCAAGAGGTGATTTGGGAGTAGAAATGCCTGCTGAAGAAGTTCCTCTTTTACAAAAGGAATTAATAAGAAAAGCGAATACATTAGGTATTCCAATAATTACAGCGACTCAAATGCTTGATTCTATGGCTTCTAATCCAAGGCCAACTAGGGCCGAAGTTAGTGATGTTGCAAATGCAATTCTCGATGGTACAGACGCTGTAATGCTTTCAAACGAAACTGCAGTTGGCGATTATCCTGTAGAGGCAGTTGAAACGATGGCAACCATAGCAAGAAGAATTGAAAGAGATTATCCACTTAAGGCTATTGAAAGCCACTTACCCAGTACGATCCCAAACGCTATTAGTGCAGCAGTAAGTAATATAGCTAGACAACTTGATGCAGGAGCTATAATCCCTCTAACTAAATCAGGTTCTACCGCTCGAAATGTAAGTAAGTTCAGACCACCAACACCTATTTTGGCAACTACTACAGAGAGAAGTGTAGCGAGAAGATTGCAACTTGTTTGGGGAGTTACTCCAATAGTAGTTAAAAATGATGAAAGAACAGCAAAAACTTTTAGTTTAGCCATGCAAATTGCTCAGGAAATGGGGATCCTAAATCAAGGAGATTTGGTAGTTCAAACCGCAGGTACATTAACTGGAATTAGCGGATCTACAGATTTAATAAAAGTCGGTTTAGTAAGAAAGATTGTATCAAGGGGAATATCCATAGGGGAAATCGGTGTTACAGGTAAAGCAAGAATAATAAAACATAATCTTGATATATCATTAATTTGCCCAGGAGAAATATTATTTGTTCCGATGGAATTAATGAAAAATATTCCATTGAGTAAAAATATTGCCGGCATTGTTACGAACCAAAATGTAAATGATGTTTATTCTTTGTTTAATAAAAATAATAAAAAGATTTCTACAATTTGTAATTTAGAAAATATGGATAATCATCAAATCAGTAATGGTGACCTTATTACACTCCAGCTTAATGAAGGTGTAATATACATGGGACAAATTGAAGATGATGATGCAATAGATAAATATAAATATGTCTAGGAATATCTCAATAAAAGAAGCCTTAGGCATGGCCACAAAAACTTTAGTATCGAACAAATTGAGAAGTTCGTTAACAATGCTTGGGATAATCATAGGAAATGCTTCAGTTATTACACTTGTTGGACTTGGTAGAGGTGCTCAAACATTAGCAAAAAACCAATTAAGTAATTTAGGTGCCAATGTTTTATTCATTGTTCCCGGAAATAATGACACAAGAAGAAGAGGTATTTCATTTCCTAAAAACCTAGTTTTAGAAGATGCAATAGCAATAAGCAATCAAGTACCAACAGTTAAAAAAGTAGCTCCTCAAATCTCTGCTAACGAAATAGTGCAATCAAATTCTAAAAGTTTAAATATATCAATTGCTGGAGTTACTCCTGAATTTCTTGAAGTAAGAAGTTTTGAAGTAGATAAGGGTAGATTTTTATCAAAAAGTGATGTTAATAGTGCAAGAAGTTATGTTGTAATAGGTCCAGATCTTAAAGACGAATTTTTTAAAGATAAATCTTCATCACTTGGGAAAAAAATCAGAATTAAAGACCATACTTATGAAATTATCGGAATATTAAAACCAAAAGGTGCTGTATTTGGGAGCAATCAAGACAAAAATGCATATATTCCATTAACCACCATGGTCAACAGGATTACAGGGAAGGATCCGACATACGGAGTAAGTTTAAGCTTCATTAGTGTTGAAGCGATAAATAAAAATGCAACAAGTGCCGCTAAATTTCAGATCACTAACTTATTAAGGCAAAGACATAAAATAATCAGAGATGATGACTTTGCGGTTAGATCGCAAGAAGATGCATTGAATATAGTAACCAATATAACAAGTGGACTAACTTTTTTATTGGCTGGTATTGGGGCAGTATCTTTAGTGGTGGGAGGCATAGGAATCATGAATATTATGCTCGTTTCTGTAAGCGAAAGGACTGAAGAGATTGGACTTAGAAAAGCAATAGGGGCTAAACAGTCAGATATATTAATTCAATTTTTAATTGAGGCATTGATTTTATCTACAATTGGAGGATTAATTGGAACAACAACGGGATTGTCAGGTGTTTTTCTTTTATCTCTGATAACACCACTTCCTGCATCAGTAGGAATTACAACTACTTTTTCCACCATGATCATTTCAGGATCAATCGGTTTAATCTTTGGCGTTTTACCTGCAAAAAGAGCTTCTAAATTAGATCCAATTGTTGCATTGAGAAGTTTATAAATAGAATTTATAATAATGCTCAATTTTTATAAATTAATTGAGATACTGGTGAGTCTTCAATCATTATTTATAACCTCAATGTTATCTGTTTATATTCCACTACCTTTTATCTATAAATCTAGTAATAACTTTGAGTTGCCTATCACATGGCAAATTCCAACCATAATTTTATTAACACTTATATTTCATAAAAAAGTTGTTATCAGAGCATTTTCTATATATTTAATTTTAGGGTTATTTATATTTCCTGTCTTTCATGAAGGAGGTTCAATAGGCTATTTGCTCACTCCAAATTTTGGTTATTTGTTAGGTTTATATCCATTAATAAAAATAATTGATAATTTAAATAATAGAAATAAAATAAACGTAGGAAACTTTTTAAAAAATGGATTTATTGCAATAGGTGCTATGCATTTAACTGGAATATTTTACAACTTCATACAAATTATATTCTACAGTCAATTTAATTTATTTTTATATAATTTAGGGAAATACTCATTAGGTAAGATTGGATATCATTTTTTAATGATTTTTCCACTTTTATTACTTATTAAACCTATAGAACTTTTAAAACGTAGTAAATAATGATTAATAAAGTACAAACAAAAATATATTTTTTATCTTTAAGTATTTTTATTGTTCTAATAGACCAATTTACGAAATATTTAATTTTTTATAATAAAAAATTATTAATTAATAATGATTTTCT
The DNA here is from genome assembly GCA_003211415.1 of Prochlorococcus sp. AG-670-M15. Taxonomy (GTDB): domain Bacteria; phylum Cyanobacteriota; class Cyanobacteriia; order PCC-6307; family Cyanobiaceae; genus Prochlorococcus_A. Next base: position 26,279 of record QCSV01000012.1, read on the forward strand.
TTTATTCAAATTAGACTTTGTAAAAAATTACGGGGCGGCATTCAATATATTTAGTGGTAGTAGAATATTTTTATCTTTAATAAGTATTATTTTTTCAATGTTACTTATTTATTTAATATTAAAGAAAAATAACTTAAATACACTTGATCTATTATCTTATAGCTTTATTCTTGGAGGTACTATTGGTAATGGTATTGATAGGATTATAAAAGGTTATGTAATTGATTTCATAAATTTAAATATTATAAATTTTCCAGTATTTAATATTGCTGATATATCTATTAATATTGGTTTTGTTTTTTTACTATTTAACATTTTAAGAAATAATC
>QCSV01000013.1 GCA_003211415.1 Prochlorococcus sp. AG-670-M15
TATTCCAGATTAGCTTTTCGTTTTTATAGACAAATTGCAAGTTTTAATTGCTATGACAAGGAATCTTTATATGAGGGAGTTAGAGATTCATTTGATTGGTTAAATTGGCTGCACTTTGAAAAAACATTTAATGTTCAAGTAACTGGGAGAACATCTTCTTTAAGTCATACACATTTCACTGCTCTTGAAGTAAAAAATTCTATAACTGATTTGCAACAGGCAGTTTGGAATAAAAGATCAAATATTTCTTTAGATAATCCTGATTTTATAATTCATCTTCACTTAAATAATAATAAAGCAATAATCAGTCTTCAAAGTAGTGTGCAAAGCTTACACAAACGAGGCTATAGACCCGCAGTTGGCAATGCTCCATTAAAAGAAAATTTAGCTTCTGGATTGATAAAAATGACTCAATGGAATGGCAAAGTCCCATTAATTGATTTTATGTGCGGCTCAGGAACTTTTTTAATTGAGGCAGTCAACCAATTTCTTGAAGTTCCCATAAATATTGACCAAGAATATCTTTTTGAGAATTGGTTGGACTTCAGGAAAGATATTTACCTTGATGAAAAAAATAAGGCAAAAAATAAAATTATAAATTATGAAAAATTATCAACAATAATAGGGTGTGAAATTAATAAAAATGTTTTTGAGCAGGCGAATGTAAACATATCATTGGCTGGACTCGAAAATTATATTGAACTTATAAATAATGATTTTTTAGAACTCCAATTAAAATGTACACCTGGGATTATCATATGTAATCCTCCATACGGCAAAAAATTGGGCGATGAAAATGAATTGATTGGTTTATATGAACAAATGGGAATCTTCTTAAAGAATAATTTTTCAGGTTGGGAATTTTGGCTGCTAAGTGGAAATCCAAAACTAACAAAATATTTGAAAATGAAATCCGCATTGAAAATTCCTGTTAGTAATGGGGGAATAGATTGTAGATGGATCAAGTATTTAATAAGGTAGTTATTTTTTGCCTAAAACAGCCTTTGTTGTCTTGCCTAAACCCTCTAAGGTTTGAGGAAGATAAGGTCCTTTAGTTAATTTTCCTCCAAGCTTCAAACTTAAGCCTGCAAGAAATAAATCGATAAATATTATGAGTATTAAATTATATTCAATATTCCAGTTATTAAATTTTGTTAGAAAAAGATAAAAAATAATATGTATGCAAATAAGTACTAATAATAGTAATGTGCTTCCAATTGCCAAAAATATTCCACCACTAATTAATCTTCTTTTTTCTCTATCTACTTCTTGAAGAGCTATTCTTACATGCAAATCCATCACTGAACTTGCGATGGCTGAAATTCTTGAAGCGGTATTTGCAAAGTTTTTATTTTTTGATTTTTCCATATTATTTTCTGCCACTATTTAGGAGAGTTCCTATTAGTAAACCAATACCCGCCGCGATAGCAATAGATAAAAGTGGTTTTTTTCTTATTGGACTTTCTATTTTTGGTCTAAGAGTATTGTTAAGTTCTTCTAATAACTCTTCTAATTGAGTTTCGATAGGTTCAATTTTTTCTGATATTTCCCAATTGTTTTCTTTTATTGAATCAAGAATTTCAAAGAGTTGGCGTTTTATTCCAATTGCTGAGGTGCCACTATGGTTAGCTATTACTTCAACTAAATCATCAATACTACCTTTTGTGGCGTCAAGGGTTTGTTGTGCAATGTTAGGCCATTTTTCTTTTATTAAAGGTATTAAACTGTCAATTTTTTCAAGTAACCATTTTTCCGAGATAACTTCTTTTTCAGGAAGTTCAGAGTTATCTTCTTTTTCTTCTACTTCTTTGGGAGGATGGTAAGTCTCCATTATTTAATCTCATTTATTTTAAGATTAGACCCTATTTTCTTAATTTGGAACCCTTATCTAAAGATTTGTGCGATTCATAAAAATAAAAACATATAAAAGTTTATTTACATTTTATTTATCTACTCTTTTCTGCAAGAAGGTTTTGTTAAGCTATTACTGAATTTATTAAATAAGTTTAAATTTCATCATGGATATTACATTTGCATCATTAATTTTTGCATCTCGCACAATCCCTACAGATTTTGGATTAGTAGCTGCAGCTATCGCTGGAGCTGGAAGTTTGCTATTCATTGCTTTAAGATTTGTTCCTGATGCAAGTAATTAAATAACAGGAACCATCTTTAAGAAAATATATCTTTATCTCAACTTTGTTTTGAAAATAAATTCGATTGATTTATCAACTAGATAATGAATAAATGGGTTTTGCTTGAACATAAAGTTTATTCTGCTAACTCTTTCGATATTCATTATGATTTTCTTGTTGAAAATGGCATAGATTGTTTAACTTGGAAATTTTTAAAACTTCCTTTATTAAATCAAGCTTCTATAGAAATTTCTAAGCAGCCAAATCATAGACTTGTATGGCTAACCAGGATAGAACATGAACTTTCTGATAATAGAGGGTTTGTAAAAAGAATTGATCATGGAATATTTAAAAGCGTTTCTGATAAATTGGACTCTGAATATTATCGATTCATTTTGGATGGTAAGCTTCTTTATGGTTTGTTTGAAATTTCGGGTAATTCTTGTAGATTGAGCAAAAATTATTAATATTCATTTATAAATAAACGTAATATTTCTATTGAGAATTTTTGCAAATTAGTTATTCTTATTTAGCTATTGAGACTTGAGATTGGTACATATCAATCAGGTCGAATTTGAAAATTTTAAATCTTTTGGGGGAAATGTAAAAATTCCTCTTGAAGAAGGTTTTACTGTGGTTACGGGTCCTAACGGTTCTGGGAAAAGTAATATTTTAGATGGAATATTATTCTGTTTAGGTCTAGCTAATAGTAGAGGGATGAGGGCTGAAAGATTACCAGATCTTATAAATAACTCCAAAGTTAAAGAGGGTAAGTCATCAGAAACAACTGTATCGGTAAAATTTAATATTCAGGATTGGTCGCCCAGAGAGGACCTTCCACCTTTGGAATTAGAAGAAGAAGAAATTGCCCTTAATAAAGGTCAAAAAGAATGGGTAGTTTCTAGAAAATTAAGGCTTATGCCAGGTGGTTCTTATGCTTCTACTTATACTTCTGATGGAAAACAATGTACCTTGCAACAAATACAGAGAATATTAAGAGATATTAGTGTTGATCCTGAGGGCAGCAATGTTGTTATGCAGGGTGATGTAACAAGAATAGTATCAATGAATAATAAGGAGAGGAGAAATCTTATTGATGAATTAGCAGGAGTCGCACTTTTTGATACAAGAATAGAACAAACTAATGCAAAATTAAATGACGTTTTCGAAAGACAAGAAAGATGTGAAATTTTAGAAAATGAATTGCAATCTAGTAAGAATAAGCTTGAAAAAGAATGTGAAAAAGCAAAGCTATATAAAGAGTTAAAGGCAAAACTACTACAAATAACGGAATTAGAGAAACTTCTTATTTTTGATAAACAAGTTAAGCATGTTGAATCTATAGAAAAAAAAGAAAGTGAAATTGAAAAAAATAAAATACTATTTAATAAACAAAAAGAATCTATTAGTAAAGAAATATCAGTCTTAGAAGATGCTTTGAAAATACTGGTTGATGAGCTTAAGGAGAAAGGAGAGGATAAATTGATAAAAGTCAATTCTGATATTGGAAGTATCAATTCTAGCTTGAGAGAGCTTGATAGGGTATCAATTATGAATAAAGACGAAGGTATTAAATTACAAAAGCAGAGAGATGAAATTGCAATTTCTAAGAAGAATATCGAGTCAGAAAAAATGAGACAAGCCAATTTCGATGACAATTTTTTAAATCAATTGAACTTGCAAATTGATGATCTCACTTTTAAACACAAACTATCCAGAAAAAAACTTTCTGATGCGGCTGGAGAATCTGGAGAATTCTCAAAACGAAGTATTAAATTAAATGCTGAGATTGAAAGTATAAAAAATCAAATTAATCCTTTAGAAATAAAAAAAAGGAAAATTGAAGAAGAAACTATTCAAAATAATTTTCAAAAAGATGAAATATTGTCTCAGATTGACTCCTTAGATTTAGAAAAAAAGAGACTTTTTGATGGAAATCAAAGAAAAAAAGAGACATCCGATACAAAGAACAAAAACTTGGCAAGTAATAGCTCAGAAATTAATTCTTTAAAAAATGAAATTGATTTATTAATTAAAACTAAATCAAGGCTAAACAACGAGCAGTTAAGTCTTGAAAAGGATTTATCTAGATTCGAAAGCAGGAAGGAAGCTTTAAACGAATCTAGAGGTTCATATGCTCTCAGAATTCTCTTAGAAGCAGGGTTAGAGGGTATACATGGTTATGTAGCTCAACTTGGAGAGGTTAGTGAGAAAAATAGATATGCATTAGAAATTGCTGCTGGAAATAGATTAGGACAAATTGTTGTTGATAATGATCATATTGCTGCTAAAGCAATTGAAATTCTCAAAAAGAAGAAAGCAGGAAGATTAACTTTCTTACCTTTAAATAGAATTAAAAGTCAAAAAAAGAATTATGCGATTTCAAGATTTGAAAATAACAGGGATAATGGATTTATTGATAAAGCTATTAATTTAATTACTTTTAATGAAGTCTATTCAGATGTTTTTCGATATGTTTTTGGAGATACGTTGGTTTTTTCAGACTTATCCTCAGCTAGGTTATCTACACAAAAAAATAGGTTGGTTACCTTAAGTGGTGAATTATTAGAAGCAAGTGGTGCTATTACAGGAGGCAGTAAGTTAAATAAAGATTTGGCTTATAGGTTTGGAGTTAACAATGATATTGATAATTCTAGTCCTATAAAAGAAAGATTATTAGTTATCGAAGAAGCTTTAAAAGAGTCAAATAACGATTTAATAATAAAAAATAATAGACTTAGTAAATTAAATTCTAACCGCAGTCAAATAATTGAGGATTGTGCTTCACTTAATAAAGAAATTGAAGTAAATCAAGATTCTCTTAAGGCTGTCTCGCAAAGAATTGAGGATTGTAAATCGAGATTAAATAAACTTGATACTGCTAATAATTTATTAGTTAACGAGTTAGATCATTTAAAAAATGAATTGAAGCCTTTTCATGATAAGTTTGATCAATTACAAACCATTCAAAAGGCAAATTATGAAAAAAATCAAAAATCATCATTAATAACTTTTAATAATGATTTTAATAATCTTGATAAAAAACTTGAATTACTTATTCAGGAGAGAGATACATTACTAGATAAAAAGAATCAATTTGCTTTAAATAAAGAGCGTATCAATAATTCAATAAAAATTATTCTACTACAAGAAAAAAACTTGCAGGAATCTATTAAACAACTCGCAATTGCTCATAGTGAATGGATAGAAAAAAGTGATGAATTTAAAAAAGAGCTTTTAGATCTCGATAATCAAAAAAATTCTCTAGAGAAGGATTTAGGTTTATTGAGAAGGAAAAGAGATGAATTAAACTCTTCAATTTCAAATAAAAGACAAGAATATAATAACTATCTGTTGAAGCTTGAATATCTTGAAAGGGATATGCATTCTCTTAAAGAAGAGATGAGGAGCGAGAAAATTAAATTAGAAAATTATAAAAAAGATCTGCCTTATCCTTCCCCGGAGTTTGGAGAATATGAAGGGAAAAGTCTTGAATCTTTGCAATCAGAAATTTCGATTATAAATGCAAAACTACAAAGCTTAGAACCTGTTAATATGTTGGCTCTTGATGAACTAGAGGAATTAATTGAGAGATTAAATGGTTTGCGAGAAAAATTAGAAATTCTATCTAATGAAAGATCTGAATTATTGCTGAGAATAGAAACTGTATCTACGATGCGTCAGGAGGCTTTTATGCAAGCATTTGTAGAAGTTGATAGACATTTCAGAGAAATTTTTACAAATTTATCTGATGGAGATGGATTTCTTCAACTTGAAAATCCTAATTCTCCTTTAGAAGGAGGATTAACTTTAGTTGCTCATCCTAAGGGAAAAAATGTCAGAAGATTAGCCTCTATGTCAGGTGGTGAAAAATCGTTAACTGCCTTAAGTTTTTTATTTGCTTTGCAAAAGTACAAACCTTCACCTTTTTATGCATTAGATGAGGTTGATAGTTTTTTAGATGGTATTAATGTTGAAAGATTGTCAAAACTAATATCGAATCAGTCATCAAATGCTCAATTTATAGTAGTAAGTCATAGAAGGCCTATGATTAGTGCGTCTGAACGAACGATTGGGGTTGCGCAAGCAAGAGGTGCTAATACTCAAGTTCTTGGGTTACCAAATGCTGCATAAACACACTTTTTTAAATTTATACGTCAGAATGATAAAAAGAAATTTATGAGTTTGTCTAACACATCTGCTAATAAGAATCTCCCTAACTCAGTTCCTAGCGAACGTTTATGGTTAAGGGCAGAATTAATGGGAACACAAGTGATAACTACTGATACTGGGAGGCGGCTAGGCGTAGTCGGCGAAGTTGTTGTTGATATCGATAGAAGGGAGGTGGTCGCTTTAGGACTAAGAGATAATCCACTTACAAGATTTTTACCAGGTTTGCCAAAATGGATGCCTTTAGAAAGTATAAAGCAAGTTGGAGATGTCATATTAGTTGACTCCCTAGATTCTTTGAGTGAAAGTTTTTCTCCAGAAAGATATGGGAAGGTAATTAATTGTCAAGTGATTACAGAATCTGGACAACTTTTAGGAAGAGTTCTTGGCTTTTCTTTTGATATTGAGACTGGGGATTTGATATCTCTTGTTATGGGTGCTGTTGGTGTTCCGCTTTTAGGTGAGGGAGTTTTAAGTACTTGGGAAATACCTGTTGAGGAAATTGTAAGTAGTGGTACCGATAGGATTATTGTTTATGAAGGTGCGGAAGAGAAATTGAAGCAACTAAGTAGTGGACTACTTGAGAAACTCGGAGTCGGGGGTTCTTCATGGGATGAAAGGGAAGCAAATGGATACTCAGCAAATCTTGTACCTGTTGAGAATCAGTTACTTTCAGGTTCTGAATCAGAACAGCAAAACAATTTGGTCGAGGAATATGAAGAAGTTGTTGAACAAGATGATTATGAAGATGATTATGAAGATGAACTTGAATATGTTGAAATAAAGGGTTCTGCAGAGGAAATAAATAACAGAAAAAAGCTATACATGGATAATGATGATTCTGATCAGATGGAAAATCAAAAGAGTTTTAATCAAATAGATGAAAAAACCAATATTGATTTTAAGCAAAAGAAACAATCAACTACTAATTTAGCTTCGAAAAGACCAATTCAAATTGCAACTGAAACTTTAGATATTGAACCACTAGATGAACAAAATTTAGTTCAAGATAATAAAAAATCAGAAAAGTTTGAAATTGATGATCCCTGGTAATGTTAAAGTTTTTTTATTGCATTAACAATTATGTAAGCAAGTTTTTTTGAAGCACCTTTATCTCCTCTTTCATTGTGTAGATTATCCCTTATATTTTTTAATTGATCTCTATTTTTAATAAGACATAATACTTCTCTTGCAATTTTTATTGGCGAAATATTACCTATCCTTTCAGGGACAATCATTCTTTTAGCTTTAATATTAGGCCAAGCAAAAAACTTCTTTTTTTTAAAATAAAAATTTTTGATTATAAAAGTTAGGAATCTATTTATGAATGAAATTTTTCCAATTACTCCAAAAATTCCATCCCATGCATTCATCATATTTAAATGTTGAGTTGGCAGAACAACTAACATTGGAAGACTAATTGCTGCTAATTCTGCAGTATTTGCTCCTACAGTTGTAATTGCAAGATCACATTCTTTCAATATTTCATAACAAGGATGTTTATTGATTAGATAAATCTTTGTATTTTTTGATGTTTCAATTACATAATCAAAACGAGAGGATTTGAAGTTTTTAATTGTTTTGATTTTTGATGAGTAATATTTAGCAATTGGATTTTTGTTGCTTTGAAAAAATAAATATTCACTTTTATCAGTAGTTGGTGCAATGGGAATTATAAAATTTATATTTTGATTTTCTTCAGCGATATGATCTGCAACTTCTAAGAAGAAAGGAATTCCTACAGAAAGCTTTGCTTTCTTAGAACCAGGCAATAATGCAATGTAGTTTTTTTCTTTATTTCTTAATGATATTTCGCTATTAAGTTTGATATCTGCCATCAAATCGCCAATGACTTTACATTTATATTTATATCTTTTAGGTATTAACTCTTTTACTTTTACATTCATCGCAGCAATTTCGTCGGTCCATTTAGGCCATCGCGAAACCCACTCAGCATATGTGATATTTAAATAACCTAATCTTTTCGCTAATAAAATGCTCCAAAATTGATCCCCACCAAGGAAAATAACCACCCCTTTTTTTGGCCAATTAGCAAAAGAATGTGGATTTATTAATAATTTCCAAAAACTTTTGGATTTTGTAATTAATTCGAATTTATTCCATGAATTTGCAACTAAAAATTCTTTACCAGTGGCATTTGGGCAAGGAACAAGGACTAACCTAAGAGTGAAATCGTTTTTATCGTCATCACTTAGTGATTTATTTATTTTGTTGAGCTCATTCACTACAGGATTTACCCATGTAGCTAATTCACCAGGACCATTGGAAATTATAACTACTGCAACTGATTTTTTTTTCATTGCAGTTAAACCAGAATACATAAAATGCGGACGGCGAGACTTGAACTCGCAAGGCCGAAGCCACACGCTCCTTAGACGTGCGCGTCTACCAATTCCGCCACGTCCGCAAAGGGTTTTCAGCAACCGGGGGATGCCTAAACCTTAAAAATATCATACATTATTGGCTGAAATAAGCATGTAGTTAGAAAAGAGTTTTTTGAATATGATGAATAATTTTTCTATTGCATAAAACAAATATTTATACATATATAACGTTTTAGGCTGTATTGTAAAAAATGTCCTCTGATCACTAAAAAATTTTGTTGAATACTTTGGCAAATAATTTTTTATTTTAAGTCATTTCATTTCTTCAATTTTATTTTCATAATGGTTGAAAAAGTTTTAATTGCTAATCGTGGAGAAATAGCTTTACGAATTGTCAGAAGTTGTAGAGAACTAGGTATTGCAACCGTTGCAGTTTTTAGCACTGTAGATAAAAAAGCATTGCATGTTCAGCTTGCTGATGAGGCGGTTTGCGTTGGAGATTCATTGAGTAATAAGAGTTATTTAAATATTCCAAATATACTGGCTGCTGCTACATCGAGAGGAGTTGATGCTATTCATCCTGGTTATGGATTTCTTGCGGAAAATGATAAATTTGCTGAGATGTGTAACGATCACGGCATAGTTTTTATTGGCCCATCTCCTAAAGCTATTAGATCTATGGGAGATAAATCTACAGCTAAAGAAACTATGGAAGCAGTTGGAGTTCCAACAGTCCCCGGTAGTAAAGGCTTGTTATCAAATGTTGATGAGGCTTATAAATTGGCAGATGATATTGGCTATCCGGTAATTATTAAAGCGACTGCTGGAGGAGGTGGAAGAGGTATGAGGTTGGTTGAAAACTCTGATAATCTCGAAAAAATGTTTAAAGCAGCTCAAGGCGAAGCAGAAGCAGCTTTTGGTAATGATGGTTTATATATGGAGAAATTTATAAAGAAGCCAAGACATGTAGAAATTCAAATTTTGGCCGACAGGTCGGGTAATGTTGTTCATTTAGGAGAGCGAGATTGTTCAGTTCAAAGAAGACATCAGAAGTTGCTAGAAGAGTCTCCTAGTCCTGCAATTAACACTGAGCTAAGAAAAAAAATGGGGAACGCAGCTATTGCTGCTGCAAAAAGTATCGGATACGAAGGAGCGGGGACAGTTGAATTTTTAGTTGATGATGATGATAATTTTTATTTTATGGAGATGAATACTCGGATTCAAGTTGAACATCCTGTTACTGAAATGGTTACAGGAGTTGATTTAATAGCTGAGCAAATTAAAATCGCAAGCGGAGCAAATTTGGAATTTAATCAGGATGATATCCATTTAAATGGTCATGCCATTGAATGTAGAATCAATGCTGAAGATCCTTCACACAATTTCCGACCTTCACCTGGAAAAATAACTGGGTGGCTTCCTCCTGGCGGCCCTGGTGTAAGGGTGGATAGTCATGTTTATACAGGCTATGAAATACCTCCTTTTTATGACTCATTAATTGGTAAATTAATAGTCTGGGGAAAAGATCGTAATACTGCAATTAAACGTATGAATAGGGCTTTAAATGAATGTGCAGTAACTGGTATTCCGACAACAATTAACTTTCATCTAACCTTACTGAATAAATCTAAATTTAAGCAAGGTAAGATACATACTAAATATGTAGAAGAAGAATTATTGCCAAATTACTGAGAAATAACTAAATGATTCCTATGAAATATGTGTATGCAATGCAAGTTTTATAAGCCCTTGCTGACCGACTAAAATTTCTCTTAAAAAGCTTATAACTCCGATCCAAATTACGGGGCCAACATCAACGCCTCCAATAGGAGGAATTAGTTTTTTTGTTAAATTAAGAATAGAGCTTGATGGTATTGAAATTAATAACCATAAACCTTTACTTAAATCAATTTTTGGGTACCAAGTAAGTATTAATCTTATTAGAAAAACTATAGTTAGATATGAAAGAGAAATTCCTAAACTAATATCTAAAATTTGAAGAGAGTTTACAAGCAAGAAATCACAATTATTTAACTCATCTTAATAAATAACCCATTGAAACGTATTTAATTCGTATTATAAATTGAGAATTTAATATTTAAAAAGTGTTCCAAATCTCAAATTTATTACTAGCCGCAGATTTTTCTGCTGAAGTTGCAAATAATTCAGCAGTTGGAATGATAGGTAGTTTTATTGCCGCTGCCTTACTTATCGTTATTCCAGCCACTGCATTTTTGATTTTTGTTAGCCAGAAAGATTCCCTTGATCGTACTTCTACTGGGAGACGCTAGTTTTTGTTGAAGTTTTAAGTACACTATATATAGGGGATTTAAGTAACCCTTTTAAAAATAAATTTTTGGAGAAAGAATGTGGTCAATGCTAGTCTCAATTGGGCCAGTATTGTTGGTATAGTTCTTGCGGTATGTGGAGGAGGCCTTTATTTCTTGAGGTCCTTTAAGCCTGCCTTGGCAAGGGATTATGATGTTTTCTTCGCAGCAATCGGACTTTTGTGTGGAGGAATATTATTTTTTCAAGGCTGGAGGTTAGACCCTATCCTTCAGTTTGGTCAGTTTTTACTAGCAGGAACTACAGTTTTTTTCGCATATGAAAGTGTGCGATTGAGGGGAGTTGCTACTGATCAAGCCAGAAGATCATCTTATTTTGATGATGATCCTATTTCTGATGTTCCTAGAAATTCTAGAGGACGATTTAATGACGATTTTGATAGGTTTGAAGAATCTGAAAGACCATCCAGAAGATTTAAACCTCAAGAAGATGAATTTGAAGAAGACTATACGGAGGGGAGATCTCGCAGGAGGAATGTTTCAAGAGCTATACCCTCTGCCGCAGCAAGTAGAAGCAGGCCATCTACAAGGGAAATAAGTCAGTTTGAAAATGACGAACCTATAAGAAGGAGAAGACAGACTGCTGAAGATAGAAATAGTAACCAATCAGCAAGAAATAATTTTGGTGAGAGACGAAATTCATCTCGTGATGAAGTTAAAACAGGATCAAGACCCAGAATTAATCGGACAGTCTCTAGACAAGATAATATTTCTACTTCTGATGATTCTTCTCCAACAAGAAAGAAACCTTCAAGATCTCCAATTAGGCAGCAAACTTCAGCAGCTCAAGTAGAAGATGCTTCATTCAAAGATGCTAATCAAGTCAAAAAACCACGTGAGACTCGTAGAGTTAGTTCTTCAGCTAGATCAAGTTCAAAAAATCAAAGTGGTAGATATACGGTTGGAACAAATAAAAAGAAACCTAGAGATAATAGTTCTAGATTTGATGATTAATTTATAAGATTCCTGCCCATTTCAGAAAAGATTGTTGACTAAATAATTCAATTAGAATTATTGCTAAGAATCCGATCATTGCAAATCTTCCATTAGTTAATTCAGAATAACTACTCCATCCAAATTTATATTCATCATTAATTTCTATAAATTTTTCATCTAATTTATTGTTTCCAATTTCTTCATTGATTTGATTTGGATCTTTCTGCTGTTCTATAAAACTCTCATTCTCTAAATTAGGGACTTCTGAGTTAGTTTGATCTTCTTTAGAATTCATTTTTATTGCTAATCCTTAAAATTATACTTATCAGAAGTCAATAATTTCCAATCTCCTTGTCCATTTAATTCTAAAATATTTTCGTGAAAGTCTTTTAAGCTAGGTCTATGTCCAACACTAATAAGAGAAAGTTCTCGTTCCTTTAGTAAACTATATAGTTTTTTTTCAGTGTTAATATCTAAAGCACTTGTTGCTTCATCAAGTACTGCAAATCTTGGCGAATTTAGTAAGAGTCTTGCAAAAGCTAATCTTTGTTGCTCGCCTAGAGAAAGAATTCGTGGCCAATCTTGTTTGATATCAAGATTAGGATACCGATCCACCAAGGTTTTTAAATTTACTTCATGAAGTACAGAAGTAAGATGTTCATCACTAAATTTCTTAACTTCTGTGGGATAACATAATTGTTCCCTTAAAGAACCAAGTAACATATATGGTTTTTGAGGTATGAATAATAATTCCCCAATTTTTGGTTTTTTAATTACTCCCTGATTGGGTTCCCATAAACCACTAATCATTCTTAGTAAAGATGTTTTTCCGCAACCAGATGGTCCTACAACCAGAAGTGATTGATTATTGTCGATGCTCAAATTTAAATTTTTAATTATTGTTTTATTTGATCCTGGTGGGCAAAGGTCAGCATTATTAATGAGAATTGAGGGGTAATCTGAAATAACGTTTTGATTGCTTGTTGGGTTGGTTTGACTAATGGATTCAACTTTTGATTGGAATCCTTCTAATCTGCCAATACCAGCAGTAAATTTTGCAAGTTCTTCGATTTGATTAACAATGAAAAATAACGAACCTTCGACCATTCCAAATGCAAAGCTTGCCTGAATGAAGCGTCCATAATCAATATCACCTTTAAAGTAAGGGATTGCCATTATTAAATATGGGAAGAAATTTCCAGCATAATTAATTGATCTTCTCATGACGTCTATTATTACTCTCCATATAATCAGTAAATTAAAGTTTCTCACCACTTCTCCTAAGCGTCTTTCAGTTTCACTTCGCTCAGGATTCTCCCCAGAGTAAAAGGCTATTGATTCAGCATTATCTCTAATATGTACTAAGCCGTATCGAAAATCCGCTTCATATCTGAGTTGATCAAAATCAATCTTTACAAGATTTTTTCCAGCAATTAAAAGGATAGAAGTTGCAAATGCAGCGTAACCAAATAAAGAAAAAGTAAGTGTTGTACTAATACTCCATAAAATAAGAATATTTAGTGAAAATGTTAGTAGGGCATCAAAAATACCTAATGTGAAAGAGAGACTTTGCCCGGTAAAAGCTCTGGTATCATCTGTGATTCTTTGGTCAGGATTATCTACATCGGTTTGTTCTTCATCATTGGGATTTAATTGGTAATAAGCTTTATTAGTCATATAATCTTTGACTAAACTTTTTGAAAGCCATTCTCTCCAAATTATTCCTAACTTATATGTAAAAAATATTTGGGAAACTCGAATTGGTAGAGCCACAGCGAAACAACAGGCGTAAATCCCCAATATCCGATAAAACCCATCTTCTTGTTTTTCTACTAAAGCATTAGTTAAATCTCTTGCAATGAATCCAATACCTGCGTTTATTCCGTTTACAGCTAAAAGCATTAATACAATTATCGCAAGGAATAACCAATGTAACCATCTACGGTTTTTTAATTGACGTCTTAAGCTAAAAAAGCTCCCTGATCCAATTAGAAATAAGGCAGAGAAAAGCAATCCCCAGCTACCAGCCCAAATTGAATTGACAGTACTTACTACACCTCCGAAATACTTTTCAAGAAAAATTGGTTGAAAGCTTTCAAAAAAACTGATTATTCCTGTAAGACCAACAAGTACTACGCCTCCAACACAAAATAAAAGAGAAATCAAAAGCCATATGAATTGAAATCCATTACATTGATCTATGGGAAGAAAAAAAGGCTGAGATAGCTTCCTTAGTTTTTGTAATTGGTACAATATTTTGGTTTTATTATTAATTGCTTTATTCATTACTCGACAAGTTTTATAAGGTAAATTATAACTTTTAGCAGTCTATTGACCAAAGCCAATAAATGAAAGTGCCCAGTCAGGTAAATTTAAGTAATTCAAGATTGTCATATCAAATTTATGAACTTTTGGAAAAGATTTATCTAATAGCCACCATAGAAGAAAAGGTAGATTAAATAAAATTTGTAATTGCCATTTATAAGTTAAAACTTTCCAAATTTTTATTAACTTAGTTTTTAGTGAATCGTCTAGATCTTCCCAATTTTTTGAGATTAAATTGAATAAATTTTTGGATTTTGTATTTAAGGAATCTGGTGTATTCATTATGTTTTTACTTATTTATAACCCATAAACTTTTCTTTCGAGAGTTTTAACCTGGGGGCCAATTCATTTTTCTTCCAGATAAAAAATGAATATGCAAATGAAAAACTGTTTGTCCGGATTCTGCTCCAGTATTAATTACTGTTCTCCAATTAGTTAAATTTTTTGACTTAGCTATTTTACTACCAACAAAAAGTAAATGCCCTAATAAATTTGCATCTTCTTCAAAACAATTTAATAAACTGATAATTGGCTTTTTTGGAATCACTAAAAAATGGACTGGTGCTTGGGCTTGGATATCATTAAACGCAATACAAAACTCATCTTCATAAAGCTTATCGCAGGGTATTTCTTCATTAATTATTTTTTGAAATATTGTAGTTTCAGTCATTAGGTTAATTAACTGAAATTACGTCTTTTTCGTTGAACCCTTCCTTTATAAGTTCTTTGTTCAAATCATCTTTTGATGTCACTCTATCAACAAATAATATTCCGTTTAAGTGATCCATTTCGTGTTGAATACACCTTGCAAGAAGTCCATCTGCTTTCATTTTACGTGGTCTCCCCATTTCATCTCTAAATTTTAATTTTATAGTTGATGGTCTTACTACATTCAAATATACGCCAGGTATACTTAAGCAGCCTTCTTCATATGAATTAAGGGTTGTTCCAAAGTCTGTAATTTCTGGATTAATTAATATTAGAGGTTCTGCTGCTGAATCTTCAAAATTTACATCTATGACAAGAAGCTCTTTGTTGATACCAATTTGAGGTGCTGCAAGTCCAATTCCTTTAGCTGCGTACATGCTTTGAAGCATTTCTCTAGCAAGTTTTCTAATCGATTCGTCAACCTTAGTTATTCTTTTGGAATTTTGTCTTAATACATCATCACCAAGTTTATAAATATCTAGAGATGGCTTACCTGTTTGTTCTTTTGCAATTTTTTCTGAGCTTCCATTTGTTCTTGACTTTTTTGCAAGTTGTGAAAAATGGTTTGCCACGTTAAAAAAAGTTTTTAATTAATAGTTTAGCTATAAAAATACTAGCACTTTAATTTACTTTATTTATATTTTTTTAAATGAGTAATGATGATAAGTTAAAAGTTAGGCAAACTGAATCTAAAAAAAATGCTTTCAAGGAATTAACTATTATTAGGGATACCATTTTTTGGATTGATGTTGTTGGTGAAGGTCAAAATGAAAATGCTATTTTTGCAAGACCATTTAATGTCAAAGAAGCTTTTCCCCAGCAATTAACAAGTAAAAAATATAATATTAAAAATAATTTTCATGGATATGGTGGTAAATCTTATAAATGTATA
The DNA here is from genome assembly GCA_003211415.1 of Prochlorococcus sp. AG-670-M15. Taxonomy (GTDB): domain Bacteria; phylum Cyanobacteriota; class Cyanobacteriia; order PCC-6307; family Cyanobiaceae; genus Prochlorococcus_A. The sequence continues at coordinate 15,857 of QCSV01000013.1, forward strand.
AATTTTAAAAATAATTTTTATTTGATATGGATAGATCAGATTACCAAGGCAGTATGGTTTCAAATTTTTAAAGAGGCAACGTCAACTGATAGAAGCCAAAATAAATATCTCGTTTCAGTTCAAGAACCTAATCAACTATCTAAATCAATTGATGTAAATTTTGATTCTTCATTTGTCATTTCTGAAAAAAATTTATTGTATGGAATTTGCGAAATAAATAATAGAGATTATTTATTTTCTTTAAATTTAAAAAAAACTAAACAAGATATTCATCGAATAAAAAAATTTAAAAATTTTGCTGGAGAATTATCTTCTAATACATCTGCTAACTTACTTTCCTGGATAGAGTGGGATTCGCCATATATGCCCTGGGAGAAAAATGAGCTGTTTTTTGCTCAAATAGATCAAGATGGCGAGATACAAAAAATAAAACAATTCTCAAATAAGCTGATAAATTACAAACAAAACGTTTCTTTTTTTCAACCCTATTGGATAAGTGAAACACATTTGGTATGTTCCGAAGATAGTTCTGGATGGTGGAACTTATTGTTTTTAGATGTTAGTGAAATTGAGAATATTTTTATTAAGAAAAGAGTAGAGAGAAATTTGATTGAATATGGAGAACCACAATGGGTCACTGGAATAACATTTTTTTCAGGGAATAAAAAAAATTTATTTTGTATAGCAAAAAAAGATAATAATTTAATAGTTGAACAATACAATGATCTTCAATTCGTTAAAGAATTTTCTACTCCTTTTACCTCAATTAGTGATTTCAGTGTTTTTCGGAAAAAAGTTCTTTTAAAAGGTTATGGATCTGATTTTTTGGGGATTGTATTTGAAATTGATATCGCAGAAAAACTTTTATCAAATTTCTCTGAGCAGATATTTTTTGATTATGTAAAAGATTGTTCAAAACCTGAAACATTTTGGTTTAAAGGTTTTGAAGATAAATCAACTCATTGTTTTCTTTATAGACCGCTTGTTGAAAATTTTAGAAAGCCACCGCTCCTTGTTAGAGCACATAGCGGACCAACTTCATGTTTTGATGGATCATATAATGCTGAAGTTCAATATTGGACGTCGAAGGGATTTTTTGTTGCTGAAGTCAATTATGGAGGATCATCAGGATTTGGCAAAGCATATAGAGAGAGGTTGAATTATAAATGGGGTATTGTTGATTCTTATGATTGCAAAGCACTAGCTCTTGAATTGATTAAATCAAATCAAGTTGATAGTGAAAAAGTAGTAATTTTTGGGAATAGTGCTGGTGGGTTAACTGCCCTGAATTGTTTATTATATGGGTCTATTTTTACAGCAGCAATTTGTAAATATCCTGTTATTGATTTGAAGGATATGTATTACAAAACTCATAGGTTTGAAAAAGATTATTTAAATTCTTTGGTAGGAAATTATGCAGAAAACCACGATGATTATATAAATAGATCACCGATAAATCATATTAACAAAATAAAAAAACCTATCTTATTGTTTCATGGAAAAAAAGATACAGTTATTTCTTATAAACAAACTTTAAAAATTCAAGAAATTTTGATTCAGAATAATAAATATTCAGAAGTTATTTTTTTTGATAATGAAGGGCATGGTTTTAGGAATATTAAAAATAAAGAATTAGTAATGCAAAAATCTCAGGAATTTTTGAAAAATGCTTTTAATATTTAAGAATTGATTTTTAGAAAATCAATAGTATCTTTTAATTTTTCTATAAACATATCAATTTCTTCCTTATTGGTTGTGAAATTCATGCTGATTCTAGCTGTTGATTTAATTCCAATGTATCTGTGAAGAGGTTGACAACAATGGTGGCCACTTCTGATGCAAATTCCTTTTGAATCAAGAATTTCAGCAATATCATTTGAATGTATATTTTTTATATAAAAGGTGGCAAGTGAGGCTCTTTCTGGATCTATCTCCGGCGATGGTCCTATGATTTCAATATTTTCTATTTGATTTAATTTTTCAAATAAATATTTAGTAATAGTTTTTTCATATTCATGAATTTCATTCAATCCAATATTGTTAATATATTTGATTGCTTCTGCAAGACCTATTGCTTCTGCAATGGCTGGAGTTCCAGCTTCAAATTTGTGTGGTAGCTCTGCCCAAGTACTTGTCTCTTCAAAAACATCTTGAATCATTTCGCCACCTCCAAAGAGAGGAGGAATTTTTTCTAGGATTTCTTTTCTTGACCAGAGGAAACCAATACCTGTAGGACCGCATAATTTATGACCTGATCCAGCTAAAAAATCTATATTAAGATCAATCACATCCAGTTTTTTATGAGCCAAACTTTGGCATGCGTCTATTAACACTAAAGAACCTTTTTGTTTAGCTAATTGAGTTATTTCTTTGATTGGATTACAGCAACCTAGGGTATTACTAACATGTACTAGGCTAACAAGTTTAGTTCTAGACGTTAGTTTTGATTTAAAGTCGTCTATATCTAATTTCCCATTTTTATCGATGCCTATAAATTTTAATTTGCATTTATTTTTTGCTGCAACCATTTGCCATGGAACAATATTGCTATGATGCTCCATTATTGATAAGAGAATTTCATCGTTTTCTTTTAATGAGTATTCGCCCCATGATCTAGCTACTAGATTGATTGCCTCAGTAGCATTTCTTGTGAAAATAATTTCTTTTGTCGAATTTGCTTTTATATATTTACTAATGGAGTATCTTGCATTTTCAAATTCTTCTGTCGCTTTAGCACTTAATTGATGCGCTCCTCTATGTACATTGGCATTAAAATTTCTATAATATTCATCAATTTTTTTTAAGACTTGAATTGGTTTTTGCGTGGTTGCAGCATGGTCTAAATAAATGATTTGCGCATTACTTTTTATGTTGTTATTTAAAAGAGGAAAGTCTTTCTTCGTTATTTCGGGAAAATTTTGAACTGTTTCCATTAATTTTCATTTAAAAGTTTATCAAGCAAATCCCATTTATCTTTTGAAATGGGAATAAATGAAATTATTTCTTGAAAGTAAGAACTTAATTGTAGTTTACTTGCTTCTGTTAATGTGATCCCTCTTGTTCGCATATAAAAAAGTTCTTCTTCATTTAATTGCGAAATTGTAGCCCCATGTTTGCATTTGACATCATCAGCAATGATTTCTAATTGAGGTTTGGTATCTATTTGTGCGTGATTTGATAACAGTAAATTTCTGCTTAATTGGGAAGCATCAGTTCTCTGGGCAATTTTCGGAACTATTATTGAACCTTCAAATATTGCATGTGATTTATCATCAGCAAGTGATTTATTAATTTGATCTAGAAATCCATTTGGGCCATTAAATTCTATTTTTGTATAGGTTGAAATCTGCTCATCTTTTTTTGTTATTTGCATACCTTTGATATTTGTTTTAGCGTTTCCCGCAGATTGTTGAATACTAATTTCAAATCTCGCGTAATTGAATTTGAAATGTAAAGATCCTAAGTTGTATGCACTATTTTTTTGTTGAATTACATTGAGAGAATTTAATAGATTGGATCTATTTTCACCGTAAGAAACAACACCATGATTTACGGAACTATTTTCTTTCAAGCAAAAGAAAGTTGATTGAGATAATGAAGAGTTTTCTTTACCAAGATTTACTTGTAATAGTTCAACATTACAATTCTTTTCTAAAAATATTACGAGGGTTTTTGCTTTTAAAGAATTACTTGATGCGTGACTAAAAATTTCAATAGGAGGAATTTTTGATCCATTTATTTTTAATCCCAAAATATTATTTTTATAACTTAAAGACAGATTTAGTAGGTCACTCCAATTTTCGTTTTGCTTAAAAAAAGATATCTGTTCTTTGATATATTTTTGTAATTCATCCTCACTTAATTGCTGGATTGAATAATTTTTCTCTATTAATTTAATTTGGCAATTCTCACCAATTATTAATCTAATAGTACTTTGAGATTTTTTCGGATATGGTATATCAAATTTTGAATCTTTTTCATTAAATGAGTAATCTAAAAAGTTTGAAAATTTTGATTTATTTGAAAGTCTCCACAGTTCACTTTTAGGATTAGGGAGAGGGCTTGATTGTAATTTATGGAGACAGATTTTTTGTATTTCTGTTAGGTTATCATCCGATTTATTAGTCTTTATTTTTTCAATAATTTCCATTTGTTTAGATCTCTTTTATTAAGTTATCAGTCCATTCATACCCTTTTTCCTCAAGCTCTAGAGCAAGATCACTCTCACCAGTTTTTATGATTTGCCCGTCTGACATAACATGGACATAATTTGGTTTAATTTCATCTAATAATCTTTGATAGTGGGTAATAAGTATAATTCCAGTTTGTGCATTAGATATTTTTTTAATTCCTGATGCCACTATTCTTAGAGCATCGATATCTAGACCAGAATCGGTCTCATCTAATATTGCTATCTTGGGCTCAAGTAAAGCCATTTGCAGAATCTCATTTCTTTTTTTTTCACCTCCGGAAAAGCCTTGGTTTACACTCCTTGATAGGAATGCGTGATCCATTTTCACAATTTCTAACTTTTCTTTAACTAATTCTTCAAAATCAAAAGTATCCAATTCTTCTTTGTTGAGGAATTTCCTTCTAGCATTAGTTGAAACTCTAAGAAACTCAAGATTACTTACACCTGGAATCTCAATTGGATATTGGAAACCAAGAAAAATTCCTGATTGAGATCTCTCTTCAGGTTCTAGAGAGTTGATGTTTTCACCTAAAAATTTTATGTCGCCATTTGTAATATTATACGAGGGATGTCCTGCAATGATTTTCGAAAGAGTACTTTTGCCACATCCATTTCTTCCCATAATGGCATGGATTTCTCCGGGATAGACAGTAAGTGAAACTCCTTTTAAAATTGGAAGATTATCAGTAGATGCAGAGAGATTTTCAACTTCTAAAATTGGATCTGATTCTTTCATTTTACTTTGCATTTCAGTTTAGAAATTGATTAATTAACCGACTGATCCCTCTAGTTTAAGTGCCAGTAACTTATCTGCTTCAGCAGCAAATTCCATAGGTAATTGATTAAATACATCTCTGCAAAAACCGCTGACCATCATAGAAACTGCCTCTTCAAATTCTATACCTCTGCTTTGGAGATAAAAAAGTTGGTCTTCTGAGATTCTACATGTGCTTGCTTCATGCTCAATTTCAGAATTGGGTTGTTGAGATTTGATATAAGGGAATGTATTTGCAGAAGCTTGATCCCCTATTAACATTGAATCACATTGACTGTAATTTCTTGATCCTGTAGCTTTTGTTCCCATTTTGACAAGACCTCTGTAGCTATTTTTTGATTTACCTGCACTAATACCTTTACTAACAATAGTTGATTTGGTCTTAGGACCAATATGGATCATTTTTGTGCCGGTATCTGCTTGCTGAAGATTATTGGTGAGAGCCACTGAATAAAATTCTCCTACAGATTCTTCCCCTAACAAAAGACAGCTAGGATATTTCCATGTAATAGCAGACCCTGTTTCAACTTGAGACCAGCTAATTTTACTTCTCTTACCTAAACATTTTCCTCTCTTGGTGACAAAATTAAAAATTCCGCCAATACCTTCTTCATCACCAGCATACCAATTTTGTACTGTTGAATATTTTATTGAGGCGTTATCTAATGCTATAAGCTCTACAACTGCTGCATGTAAGGTATTTGTATCAAACATTGGAGCTGTACAACCTTCTAGATAACTTACAGAACTTGATTCTTCAGCAATGATTAGTGTTCTTTCGAATTGTCCTGAATCTCCACTATTAATTCTGAAGTAGGAAGATAGATCCATAGGGCATGTAACACCTTTTGGGATATAAACAAAAGAACCATCACTAAAAACTGCAGAATTTAGTGCTGCAAAATAATTATCACTAGCTGGAACTACTGTACCTAAATATTTTTCAATTAAATCCGCGTGATTTTTTACTGCTTCACTTATTGAGCAAAATATAACTCCATGTTCAGCAAGTTCTTCTCTAAAAGTTGTAGCTATGGAAACACTATCAAAGACAGCATCTACTGCTACATTTGTGAGTTTTTTTTGCTCCGTGAGGGGTATTCCTAATTTGTCAAAAGTCTCAAGAAGTTTGGGATCAACTTCATCTAAGCTAGAAATTTTCTCTTTTTGCTTAGGAGCAGAGTAATAAATAATATCTTGATAATCAATTTTTTTATATCCTAATGCTGCCCAATTAGGTTCTTTCATTTTTTGCCATTTTTTAAAGGCTTTTAATCTAAAATCAAGAAGAAATTTTGGCTCTTCTTTTTTCTGTGAAATTAATTTTATGATATCTTCATTTAATCCCTTTTCTATTTTTTCAGTTTCAATATCAGTAACGAAACCATATTTGTAAGGCTCTTTTACTACATCTTTAACTAAATTTTCGTTGACCATGTTATCAAAAATAACTTATTACAATTATCTTTATATACTTTAACGAAAGATACCCCCAATATTGAGTTTTTTTCCTTTATTAAAACTAAAAATTAATGTCTAATCATCTTGATCCCTTACCTAACCCATTAAACATAGAAATTATTCAAGAAATTGATAATTTCGATCTACCTATAATGCAGAAACATTATTTAAGAATACTTGCTCATTGCCTCCAGATTTTAAAAATTATCAATTTAGATAATAGTTTTAAATATCAAAATAAAAATCTCCTGAGAGAATGGTGTGATAGCCAATCTAAAAAATTTGATGATAAAAAATTTAGTGATCTTTTTTATGAGCAGTTAGAATCGACTTCGAAAAAATTAAGTACTTTTTCAAAAAAAATTGGTAAAAATATTGAGGATTTAGAGATAGATGATTTAGTACTTCTAGTTAAAGAACGATGAAGTCCATTTCAATTGATCCCGAAGAAAAAATATATTTTTGTTGAGTCGTTAACAAATTCAGGTAATAAAATTTAAAAAAAAAGAAAATTAATTTACATTTAAAAAAGATCTGAAAATTAATTAATTGCTTTGATACCAACTGTTTTGAAGATAAATATTAATTTTGAGAATTTTTTAGTAGTCAGAGGATCCTGACGACAGGGCAAAAAAACACACAATTCCCGAAAAAAAAGAACATACTGATCCCAAGCAAAATGGAGAATTTAAAGTGGCTGATGGGATCATGAATAAAGATCAATTACTCTCACTAACCCTCAGACAATTACGTCAAGAAGCAAGTAAATTATCGGTTCCGCTTTACAGTCGCAAAACAAAAGCTGTTTTAGTTGATTTAATACTTAAATATCAAGAAAAATCTACAAAAAAAATATACACTACACCTCCTGAGTCAAATCCTGAAGAAACTTCTTATTCCAATGCTTTCAATAGTAGTGAAGAAGTTAAAACAAATGTAGTTTTCCTGCCCCGAGACCCAGATTGGGCTTATGTTTTCTGGCAAATTTCTGATTCAGATAGAGAAAAAGCACAATCTTTGGGAGCCAATAAATTATGTTTACGATTATTTGATGCATCTGGTTCTGAAGGAAGCAACTTGAATCAAGGAACACTAAGGGAGATAGCAGTCGATAGTTACAGCACCGAGTGGTACTTGCCAATCCCACTTGCAGATAGAGATTATAAAGTTGAATTAGGTTATAAATATGGTTTTAACTGGATGTCATTGGCATTTTCTTCGATAAGCCATGTTCCTGGGTCTCATCCTTCTGAGCAAATTCTTGATAAATTTGTACCTTTTAATTTAGATTCTACTTCTGAGTCAATCCCAGATATTTCTAATCCTGTTATTTCAGAACAAAATGGTATGCATGAAAGGTTATATCAAGCAGCAACTAACACCCCTCTTAGAAGAAAAGTAGGTTCTGAAGAATTTATGGAAAATGTAAATTCAACAAATCTCAACGATAATCTTACAGACTCAGGTGTTGGTAAATGGTCATCAGGTTTAAATGATTCTGGAAGCGGAATTGTTAAAAATAGATCTTTTTGGCTCGTTGCCGATGCTGAATTAATTGTTTACGGAGCTACAGAGCCCTC
>QCSV01000014.1 GCA_003211415.1 Prochlorococcus sp. AG-670-M15
TTAAAAATGTATGTGATAGGTATTAATTACCAACAATTTTTTATTTAAATGGCTTCTTACAAAGTTACACTCATCAACGAAGGTGAAGGTCTCAATTCAACTATTGAAGTACCTGATGATCAGTACATCCTCGACGCTGCTGAAGAACAAGGTATCGACCTTCCTTATTCCTGCAGAGCTGGAGCATGTTCAACATGTGCTGGAAAAGTTGCTTCAGGAAGTGTAGATCAGTCAGATCAAAGTTTCTTAGATGATGACCAACTAGAAGCTGGTTTTGTTCTTACATGTGTTGCTTATCCAACATCTGATGTGACAATTACAACTCATGCTGAGGAAGAATTGTATTAATTATAAAAAATTAACTTTTCAAAGTTGATTATTCATTATTTCTCTGCCACCCTCTATGAAGGTGGCTTTTTTAAATGAATAAATTTGAATTTTTTAAGACTGGCAGTGTTCAATCAAGTTATGGAGGTCAGTACAGTTATAAGGTAATTGGTCCATGTTGCAGACTTTATGATAGAGAAGAGTTACCTTGGCCCTGCTCAAGGCTTGCTTGGAGAAGTAAGGAGCCTAGTTGGAGAAGAATAGGGTCTAGATTTGTTGCTGATATGGCTTCAAGAAAATGCCCATCTTACTCAGTACAGATATTGGAGCCAGGATCAAAACCTGTGGAGACAGTTATAACTTTTTTTTCGAAGAAATTTTCTTCTGATATACAAGAATGGTGGTATAGCAAAAAACCAGGCTCTAGAGAGCCTGGTAATATCTTCCCTTATTAAGTTAGTTAGCTTTAAATATTATGCTTTTGGCTTTGGAGGCATGTAACCTTTTAAGCCAGAACATTCTAGGCTGTCGACTGTATTTACACCTGTTTGTGAATTGGTACCTGTTGCTCTTTCGCAGAGAGATTTTCTTGTCTTTAAATCAAGGTTTGCGTCAGTAAAGTCAGCTCCATCAATAATTGCTCCATCAAATACACTTTTCATTAGCTCACCATTAGTAAGATTTGCATCTGTAAAATCAGCATTATCAAAGCGTGTTGCATATGCAATGAGGTCTGTCATATTTGCTCCTTTAAAACTAGAGTTTTTTGCAGTTGTTACGCTCATATAGGCACCTTGAAGATTAGCTTCTCCTAAATCTTGATTAGATAAATCATATTTAACATATTCAGTATTATGAAGGTCGGCGCCGTGAAGATCATCTTTTAGAACGTCAACTGATGAAGGATCACTAGGATATAGTGCATTTGCAGATATTGGATTAATAAGTAACCCAATAATTAATGGAAGAAAAATAAATAGTCTTTTACAAGACTTATGTAGTGATGAAAAAATAGAGACCATTTCGATCGACATCAAATAGAAAAACCTAAGACTATTATTTCATGGGTTGGTCATTTACAACGCTCCTGCTAACGAACTGTTGCAGTTTATTTTATTTCTGCCGTTAGAAAATCTTTTGCAAGCTGAGTATTAGGAAAAACTTTTTGAGCCTCTTTAAGCAAATCGCTTGGAGTAATTGCGTTTTTATTGGTATATCTTGGACTTAAATGAGTAATAATTAATTTTTTTGTGTTAGATAATAATGCTGTTTTGGCAGCCATGATTGTTGTGGAATGTAATTTTTCGTATGCCATGCTTTCATCTTCCTCTGAAAAAGTTGATTCATGTACGAGTAAATCGGCATTTTTTGATAGTGAAACAGCTGATTCGCTAAAGACTGTATCTGTGCAATAAACAAAACTTTCACCCTCTCTAGGGGGCCCACAGAATTCTTTCCCATCAAAAGTCCTACCATCCGCTAAAACTACTTTTTTACCTTGTTGCAGTTCTGAATAAATTGGTCCAGGTGCTATTTTTTGGGACTTTGCTTTTTTGATATCAAATATACCTGGTTTATCTTTTTCACTAACTCGATAACCATAAGCAGGTATTTTATGTTTAAGACAAGCGCAGTTTACTTTTATTTTGTTGTTTTCAAATAGGATTTTATTTTCTGATGCAAAATTTTCAACTTCCACAAAATGCAATGGGAATGATAATTTGCAAAAACTACTTTTAAGTGCAGAATTTATAAAACTTCTCAACTCTGAAGGTCCGTAAATTTCAATACCCTGACTATTCCCTGATAAACCTAAGGTAGCTAAAAGCCCAGGTAAACCATAAATATGATCTCCATGCATATGTGTAATAAATATTTTCTTGATTTGTGAAGATTTGATATTGCTTTTCATTATTTGATGTTGCGTACCTTCTCCACAATCAAAAAGCCAAACTTCTGATGACTGTGATAATTTAAGTGCAAGGGAAGAAACATTTCTCGTTAAGGATGGGACTCCTGAGCTTGTTCCTAAGAAGGTGATATTCACTTATTTATGATATTTTTATTTTTATATCTGGATTAAATCTAGACTTTTAGTCAAACTTAGGCAAATTAAGCATTTGTTTTTTAAACAAAGTGATACTTAAATTTAAAAATAATTATAGTAAGTGTTGCCTTATTACTATTTTATTTATTTGTCTTTTTCAGAGTCAAAGTGTTTTTGCATCTAGAGAGCCAATAATTAGAGTTTTGATATCAAAAAATAAAAATTTAAGAATTAGATCAGATGGATCAATTCCTTTAATCGTAGAAGGGGAATTTTTTTCAAGTAAAAAAATAAAAGGCTTAACTTTGAAAAATGAGAAAAATAGAAAAATTTTATATTTTGATAAGAATAAACAAAGAAAATATGACTTAAAAAGTAATCAAAAATTTCAAATTAGATCTTTTGATGGAAGAGGTATATGGGTAGGTCAGAAAAGATTTTCTGGTAAGCTTAATCTCCTCGTACTTGATTCTGGAATATTGGTAGTCAATGTTTTAGGAATAGAAAAATACTTAAGTAGTGTAGTGGGATCAGAGATGCCAACAAAATGGCCTATTGAAGCATTAAAGGCACAAGCAATTGCCTCAAGAACTTATGCTTTAAAGCAAAAGGGAAATAATTTTTTTGATATAGATTCAACACAGAAAAATCAAGTCTATAATGGTTTAGAATCAAGAACTTATAAAACTATCAGAGCCGTTAAAACTACCAGATCTTTGGTTTTGACGTATAAAAATAAATTAATTAATGCTTTGTTTCATAGTAGCTCAGGTGGAATGACAGAAAATAGTCAAGATGTATGGAAGAATAGATATCCATATTTATCAAGTGTGAAAGATTTTGATAAAAATAATCCAAAATTTAGATGGCAAAAAAAATTTTCGAGTAATGACTTAATAGATTTATTTCCCAAGATTGGAGGTTTAAAAAATATAGAGATTCAAGATATTACTAGTACCGGGAGGGTAAAAAATGCAAAACTTATTGGGGCGTATGGTTCTGATCAAATATCTGGGGTAGTTTTAAGAAAAAGATTAGGGCTCAAAAGCAATTTTGTGAGATTTAAATTTTTTGAGGAAGAATTAAAAAACAAATTTCCTATAAAAAAAGGTTTGATAGTTTTTGGACAGGGATCAGGCCATGGAGTAGGAATGAGTCAATGGGGTGCTAAATATCTAGCATCTAGAGGCCAAAAAGCTGAGAGAATATTAAAGTATTTCTATAGGGGTGTGCAGATTAAACCTTTTAGAAAAGATTACCTATAGAAGTTATCTAGCATTAAGGACTAATTTTGGATTTATATTAGATAGATCTTTATTTAAGAAGCCAATCCCCAACAATGTTTGTTTTTTATCGGTTACTTTTATTGGTTTTTTACAATCAAAAGACTCGCTTTTCTTGAAGTAATTGATATCAACTCTAATTGCTCTTCCTGTTTGCCAAAAATTGATTTGTTCTTCATTACTTAAGATAAATGTTGAAATGTGATTAAGAGCAGAAATTGTTGGAATAATAAAATTTTTCGAGCTTTTTCTCCCTTTTTCTTTTTCGATATCAGATATTTTTATCGAGTTTTGTTCATCAAAGCCACAAGCTGAAACCCTTTTAAGTTGTAGAAGGCAACCTTCGGAATTAAGAAGTTCTCCTAAATCTCTTGCAATTGCTCTTATGTATGTGCCAGCTGAACATTTGATTTTTATTTCTATGATTCCGTTTATTTGGTCCCATTTCATTAAAGTAAGTTCGTCTATTTTTACTTTTCTTGGTGGCAATTCAAAATTTTCATTCCTTAAAGATTTTTTATACGCTCTCTCACCATTAACGTGAACACTAGATACTTTCGGCGGAATTTGTTTAATAATTCCTCTAAATCTATTTAAGTATTGATCTAATTTTTCATCACTGATTTTAGGCCAACTTTTTTGATTAATTATTTCCCCGTGAATATCATCAGTTTTAGTTCTTATCCCTAATTTAATTTGTCCAATATAAGTTTTACCCTGAGGAAGATATTGTATAAATCTTGTTGCACTGCCTATCGCGATTGGTAATGTTCCTATAACTTCTGGGTCAAGAGTCCCTGTGTGACCGACCTTTTTTGTATTTAGTAACTTCCTTATTTGTTTAACGCAATCATGTGAGGTACATCCTTTTTCTTTATTAATTACTAAGAATCCATCTTTAGTTTCCATTTTTAATATTAAGAATACTTTGAGAAAGATTTATAACCATCCTATGATTTTGTTATCAGAAATTTAGAGTAAGAAATTGAAAGATAATAATTTTATTGTAAAAGAGTTTTTAGACAATGCTTTTGATTTGAAATCACATTTAATGGAATACTTATCTATTAAGGAATGTGATTTAGATGGATTCCTTGCAAATGCAAAAATGAATTTGGCAAATTCACATCCTGGAGATGCTTTGAATGATGTTTCAGATTTTTATACTGAGATTGTAGGAGATAGGCATGTAGCTGATTTAGCTGCTTGGCACATCACAAGTAGAGACTATATCGCTGATACTTTAAAACTTCAGCAAAGATTTTCTAGAGATTTAGTTTTAGATTTTGGAGGAGGTATTGGTACTCATGCCTTAGCTAACGCAATGTCTTCAAAAGTTAAACATGTTTTTTTTGTAGATATTAATCAAACAAATAGAAATTTTGTTGAATACAGGGCTAAGAAATTAGGAGTCGAAAAAAAACTTACCTTTTGTAAGACAATTCAACATACAAAAATAGTGAAATTTGATACGATAGTTTGTCTTGATGTTTTGGAACATCTTGCAGATCCAGCTTTTCAAATTAAAAATTTCAGTGAGATTATGGATAGTAATTCTATTGCTCTATTCAATTGGTATTTTTACAAAGGCGATAAGAATGAATATCCATTTCATATCGACGATAGTCAAATCGTTGAAAAGTTTTTTGAGATACTTCAATCAAATTTTTTAGAAGTATTTCATCCTATTCTTATAACTACAAGAGCTTACAAGAAAATTAGATAACTATATTAACTCTTTTTCTATTTCTTAAATTTCTTTTAATGCTTTCGAAACTTACAGTGCCTTCTTTAAGTGCAAAAAGGGTATCATCTTTGCCTTTACCAACATTGTTCCCCGGTAGAAATGATGTACCTCTTTGGCGAATTAAAATTGATCCAGCAGTTACTTTTTCTCCTCCATAAGCTTTCACACCCAATCTTTTGGAATTTGAATCTCTTCCGTTCCTAGTAGAACCTGTTCCTTTCTTATGTGCCATTAGAAGTGTTTAATTTGTAGATTTTTCGGATTTTGGTTTGGCTTCCTTTTTAACAGTTTCCTTTTTAGAAGAAGACTTAGGAGCGCTTTTACCTGATGTAATAGATTTTACCATAACTCTTGTAAGTTCTTGTCTGTGTCCCATCTTTCTTCTTGTCTTTTTTTTCGGACGCATTTTGTATACAAGAATCTTCTTATCTCTTTTATGAGAGACTACTTCTAATTCAATTTTTGCATCTTTAACGTAAGGCTTACCAATAGTTATAGATTCTTTGTCTTTTAAAACTAAAACTTTATCAAGTGTTATCTTGTCTTTCTCTTTTGCATTTAATCTGTCTATGTCATAGTATCTGTCAACTTCGAACCAAAATTGTTGACCTGAGGTTTCTGCTATTGCATACAATTCATTACTTTCAGTAGAATTGCTTGAGGATTTTTTAGAGTTTGTCATGTCTTAAAGACGCTACTAGGCTCAAATTATTAATTTGATTAAGCCCAATAAGCAATCATAATAGTTTGTCTATTTTCTTATTTTGTAGTGTAATAAGTCAAGGGTTGTTTTAAATCTTTTATATCAATTTAGGAACTGTAACTATGGCAGCGAGGAAAACATATATTTTAAAACTCTATGTTGCTGGAAATACTCCTAATTCGATGAGAGCTTTAAATACCTTAAGAGAAATTTTAGATAATGAATTCAAAGGAGTTTATGCTTTGAAGGTTATCGATGTACTTAAGCAACCACAACTTGCAGAAGAAGATAAAATTTTAGCTACTCCAACATTATCTAAAATTTTACCGCCACCAGTTAGAAAAATAATAGGTGACCTTTCAGATAGAGAGAAAGTGTTAATTGGTTTAGATCTACTTTTTGATGAATTAACTGAAACTGAATATAGTGGAGATAAATAATATATATAAAACTTTTAAAAATAAATTTTTAAATTTGTTTTATTTTTGTTTAATTAGCACAAAACTATGAATGATAAGAAATTTGGCAAATCAAATAAAATGCAAGTACAAAAATTACCAACTGGAATAGAAGGCTTTGATGATGTTTGTAGGGGTGGGTTGCCTGTATCTAGAAGCACACTCGTTAGTGGTACCTCAGGAACTGGTAAAACTGTTTTTTCTTTGCAATATTTACACCATGGAATTTGTAATTTTGATGAGCCTGGAATCTTTGTTACATTTGAGGAATCACCATTAGATATTATTAGAAATGCTGCAAGTTTTGGTTGGGATTTACAAGAATTAATTGATCAAAATAAACTTTTTATCTTGGATGCTTCTCCTGATCCTGATGGACAGGACGTTGCAGGTAACTTTGACCTGTCTGGCCTTATTGAGAGAATTAGTTATGCAATTAGAAAATATAAAGCTAAAAGAGTTGCAATAGATTCAATAACTGCGGTCTTTCAACAGTATGATGCTATCTACGTTGTTAGAAGGGAAATATTTAGATTGATAGCAAGATTAAAAGAAATAGGTGTGACAACAGTTATGACTACAGAAAGGGTTGATGATTACGGACCAATTGCTAGATATGGTGTAGAAGAATTTGTATCTGATAATGTTGTCTTATTAAGAAATGTTCTTGAGTCAGAGAAGAGAAGAAGAACACTAGAAGTGCTGAAGTTAAGAGGCACTGTACATATGAAAGGTGAATTCCCATTCACTATGGGAATGGATGGAATAAGTGTGTTTGCCCTAGGAGCAATGAGATTAACGCAGAGATCCTCAAATATTAGGATTAGCTCTGGAGTTAAAGATCTTGATGATATGTGTGGTGGAGGATATTTTCAAGATTCCATTATTCTCGCCACTGGGGCAACTGGTACGGGAAAAACAATGCTTGTATCAAAATTTGTCGAAGATGCTTATAGCAATAATGAAAGAGCAATACTTTTTGCATATGAAGAATCTAGGGCTCAATTGCTCAGGAATGCGACTAGCTGGGGAATAGATTTTGAAAAAATGGAAAGTGATGGATTATTGAAAATTATTTGTGCATATCCTGAATCAACTGGTTTAGAAGACCACTTACAAATTATAAAAACACAAATTAATCAATTTAAACCAAAAAGAATGGCAATTGATTCTCTTTCTGCATTAGCCAGAGGTGTAAGTTTAAATGCATTTAGACAGTTTGTTATTGCTGTTACTGGTTATACAAAACAAGAGGAGATAGCAGGCTTTTTTACTAATACTGCAGAAGAATTTATGGGAAGTCATTCTATAACTGATTCTCATATCTCAACAATTACAGATACCATATTATTGCTTCAATATGTAGAAATAAAAGGTGAGATGGCACGAGCTTTAAATGTTTTTAAAATGCGGGGATCATGGCATGACAAGCGAATAAGAGAATTTATCATTACAAACAGTGGCCCAGAAATTAAAGATTCTTTTTCTAATTTTGAACAAATATTTAGTGGTGCCCCTCACAGAGTTGTGCCTGATCAAAATGTTCAGAATGTTTTTAAAGGATTAGAAAATAATTAGAGAATTTCTTTAATTTCAGAACCCGAAAAAGAATTTGAATTATTAATAGCTTTTGTCAATAATTCATCTTTATCAGATTGTGATAAGGCTAAATCAAACCAGAAAGTTGTTCCTACCCCTAATTCACTAGCCATACGAATTTCTCCACCGTGTTTTTCAATTATTCCTCGCACTATAGATAAACCTAAACCAGTACCTTGCTCTGTATGAACAGAATTTTCTACTCTATAAAAACGATCAAATATCTTTTCTTGATCAGCTTGTGATATTCCTGAGCCAGTATCAGCAATCTCAATTCTTACTTTTGGAAGTGGTGAAACTAATTCACATTGAGGGGCTGAATCATTTTTAATACTTGGAGGGAAAGCAGGACAGGAATCTGGCCAAGTATAAGCTCTTATAATTAGGGAGCTGTTTTTTGGACTAAATTTCAATCCATTACCCAGCAAATTATCAAAAACCTGTAAAAGTAAATCAAAATTTCCAAGAATTGGAGGAATAGTTGCCTCTATATCGTGAGCTAATGAAACATTTTTTTCTGTAGCATTAAGTCTATAATTTCGAAGAGTCTGTTCGATTGCTGGTTTAATGTCCATTGGCTCTAACTGAACAATTTTCCCAGACTCCAATCTTGATAAATCTAATACATCATTTACAAGTCTTGTTAACCTATCAGTCTCTGAGTTTGCAATTCCCAAAAATTCTATTTGTTCTTCGTCAGAAAGCTGATCTTTTAAATCATGTAGGGTCTCCACATAACTTTTGATATTAAAAAGTGGTGTCCTTAATTCGTGCGAAACATTACTAATAAATCTATTTTGTGCCGCATTAAGTTCAACTTCTCTGGTTAAGTCTTGGATTGTTACGGCAATTCCTTTTAATTCAACTTTATTTGTATCTAAAACTGATTGCAAGACAATTCTTAAGGTTCTTGCTGGTTCTCCTAAACTGAATCTTAAATCGTCCTTTTCTTTTTCCCTTTTTAATATAGATTCTATATTCAAATGTAAGTCGTTAGATAAAATTTCGGGGATTTCATTTAAAAAATATTTACCCTCTAAGAATCTTCCTTCCCAACGAAATAATCTCTTTGCTGTTGGATTAGTAAGCACTATCTTGCCTTGTGAGTCTAATAAAATGGCACCATCAGCCATTGTAGCTATTAGGGATTGCTGCTTGATTTGTGCCGCTTTTAGTTCTTCTATATTAGCTTCGTCATAATTTTCTAACTGTGTTGCCATTCGGTTAAAACCATTTAAGAGTTCTCCTAGATCGCCAGTCATGGGTAAAGAAATTCTGGATTTAAAATTTCCTCTTGAAATTTCTCTTACACCTCTTACTAACTCTCTGACGGGTCTTGTAATTGTTAGTGCATTAAATACAGCTCCAAGTATTACTAAAACCCAAATAGAGATAAAAACTGCGATTGTTACTTCTCTAGTTAACGCAGCACTGGCTAGTGCTTTTTTATTTGGGGTGACTCCTAAAGCTAAAGTTCCAAGATATTTACCTTTCCACAACATAGGTACAAATACATCTGTTACTTGACCTTGAGGTGTAGCATGCTGCCTAACCAAAGGAAATTGTGGCCTCTTCTTTAATTCTGAGGGTAGTTTTAATCTTCGAGTGAGCTGAAACTGACTATCTGAGCTTGTTGGGGTAGCACTGATCGGTATTCCAAGTTGAACTATATCTTCAGCGTCAGTAAAAAATATATAACGAAGGTTTCTACTTGATCTCCAAAACTTTTCGGCTACATTTGAAATTTCTTTTTTTTGGTTATTAGCGACTAATTCTGTAACATTCCCAGATAATAATAAGCCAAGATCTCGAGCATATCTAGTATCATTCATTCCCGCATCTTTTTGAATACTATTTAATGCAAAAAAAGTTATTCCTGTCATTAGAAGGCTTACGACAAGAGTTGCTATAGCTAGCAACTTTGTTCTTAAACTGAATCCACTCCACCAACCGAGGAGTCCATTGAGCCAATAGTTATTATTCATATCTTCATTATCAGTAATGTTATATTTTCCACTTTCTCTATTATTGGTATTCACCATAAGCTTAATTCTCCTTAGAAAAGTTTTTTCTCACTTGATGACCTATGTCATTTCTAAAGTAAATACCCTCAAAATTAATTTCTTTTAAATTTTTGTATGCTTTTTCAAAAACCATATCAAAATCCTTATCTTGACAGACAATACTTAAGACTCTTCCTCCATCAGTTAATAATTGTCCATTTTCACTCAGAGAAGTACCTGAGTCGAAAATTTGGCAATCACTTGAGTCAATTTTACCTATTTTGATTTGAAAGCCAGTTTTGTATTTGTGAGGATAACCTTTGGAGGTGGCTATTACACAACCACTAACTTTATTAGAAGGATTAATTTTTTCGTCACCTTTTAAATTTCCCATTGAGCATTTTTCTAAAAGAAATACAAAATTTTGATCCATCAATGGCATTATTGTTTGGCATTCTGGATCTCCAAATCTGCAATTATATTCTATAACTTTGGGTCCAGATTTTGTGATCATTAACCCAAAATAAATTACTCCTCTATAGTCAATATTCCTTTTATTTAGTTCATTTATCGTAGGTTCAATTATCTCTTTGATGATTTTATCAAGGTAATCTTCTGTTAATAATGGGGCAGGAGAATATGC
This sequence comes from Prochlorococcus sp. AG-670-M15, assembly GCA_003211415.1. Classification (GTDB taxonomy): domain Bacteria; phylum Cyanobacteriota; class Cyanobacteriia; order PCC-6307; family Cyanobiaceae; genus Prochlorococcus_A. Next base: position 10,811 of record QCSV01000014.1, read on the forward strand.
TCCCATACCTCCTGTATTTGGGCCTTTATCTTGCTCATTAAGTCGTTTGTGATCTTGCGCAGTTGGAAGTAGTGTGTATCTCTCTCCGTCGCATAAAGCAAAAACTGAAACTTCTGGCCCTTGAATTTTTTCTTCTAAAACAACTATATTCCCAGATTTGCCAAATCTACCATTAAAAATAGACTTTGCTGCTTCAAAGCATTCATCTTTTGAATTAGGAATAAAAACTCCTTTACCTGAAGCTAGACCATCAGCTTTTACTACCAGAGGAATTGATGATGAATTGATAATTTTTATGGCTTCCTCAAGAGAATTTACTTTCCAAAAGTTTGAAGTTGGAATATTTGCCTCTTGCATAAATTCCTTCGCCCAAGATTTGCTAAATTCTAATTTTGCGCCATCTTTACCAGGACCAAACACTTTAAAGTCTTTTTCGCGAAGAAAATCAGCCAATCCATTTGCTAGAGGTATTTCTGGTCCTATTACAACTAAATCTATCTTAAAATAATCAAGCTTTTCGACTAATTCATTTTTATTATTTATATCAATTTTTATTCTTTCACATTTATTTATCCTTTCTGAACCAGCGTTACCAGGTATTAAATAAACTTTTTTTACCAATTCATTTTTTTGAATAGCCCAAGCTAAAGAGTTTTCTCTCCCGCCATTTCCAATTATTAAAATATTTTCTAATCTAGTAAAGCTTCTAGAACTTGATGAATGAATAATCATATATTTGTTTTTTAAGGTTATGAGGTTTCGATGAATAATCAGTTAAAATGAAATAAAATCATTTGAAGTTGACCTAATAATTATGTTAATTACAAAAAATACTTTAGTAATCATAATGAGGTTTTAATTTAATGAATAATAAATATGAGTTAATTTATGAAGGCAAAGCAAAAAAAATATTTACTCATGATGATTTAGATAAAGTAAAAATTCAATTTAAAGATGATGCTACAGCTTTTAATGCGTTGAAAAAAGAAAAGTTTGAAGGCAAAGGAAAACTTAATTGTCTAATAAGTGCAAGAATCTTTGAAATTCTTATTAAGAATAATATTCCAACTCATTTTATTGAACTTGAAAATGAGAATACAATGATAGCAAAAAAAATAAAAGTAATTCCATTAGAAATTGTTCTAAGAAATACTGCTTATGGCTCTTTGTGTAAACAAACGACTATCAAAGCTGGAACTAGCTTATCAAAACCATTAATTGATATCTATCTTAAAAATGACAAACTTAATGATCCCCTTATTACCGAAGATAGAATTGAATTAATGAACATATTAAGTTCTCATGATTTAGATTTAATAAAAAATTTAACTTTAAAAATCAATGTAATCCTGAAAAGTTTTTTTAAAAATATTCAACTTAAACTCGTGGATTTTAAATTGGAATTTGGTTATGATTTTAAAAATGACATTCTTCTCGGGGATGAAATAAGTCCTGATAATTGTAGATTGTGGGATCTAAATCAAAAAAATGATACAATTGTAAGTCTAGATAAAGATAGATTTAGGAATGATTTAGGTGGTTTAATTGAAGCTTATAGTGAAATTAACCGAAGAATAAACGACTTTCTTTAACCTAATTGAGAAATAATGACTTACTTATCTTGATCAAAAGTACTATGCAAAAACATTTTTTAAAATTTGGAAAGGTTTTCACAAATGTTGCCTGTTCTCCATTGATTTTGATATCAAATAATTCAGAACTGTCTGCTAAGTATTTGCCAAAAGATATTGATCAATCCGTAACAACCTTTGAAATACCAAATACTCATAATGATTTATTTCAAGGGGTTGATATTAAAAAAAAGAAGAAATTCCTTCTTGCCGAAAAAAAAGAAATTAATGAAGAAAGTGTTCTTGTATCAGAAATAATTATTGAAGGTTGGGAAAATCATCCTGAGGGTAGAAAACTTGAATTGGCTGCATATGATTCTATGAGCATAAAGCCTGGAAGCATTGTTGATAATCGAATTTTAAATCAAGATCTCAATGCAATATATGCTAGTGGTTGGTTTTCAGGGGTTAAAATAAAGTCTCAAGATGGGCCACTAGGCGTGAGGCTAATAGTAAAAGTAGTGCCTAATCCAATTTTGAAAAAAGTTGAACTTAAACCAATAAATTCTGTAATCTCTAATAAATATATAGATGATATTTTTAATAATTATTATGGGACAACTCTTAACTTAAATGAATTACAAAATAAGATAAAAATTATAAAAGAACGTTATGAAAAAGAGGGTTATTCCTTAGCCAGAATTAATGGACCTGATAGAATCTCTGAGAATGGAGTAGTAATATTAAAAGTTTATGAGGGAATTATATCTGATGTAAAAATAAGATTCCCTGATTCTGATGGCGAATTTGTTATTGATGGAAAACCTAGAAAAGGGAAAACAAAAGAATGGGTCATAAAAAGAGAATTAAAAACACAACCTGGTTCAATATTTAATAGAAAAATTTTAGAAGCTGATATCGGCAGACTATATGCCACATCATTATTTGATGATGTAAGGGTTTCTCTTGGCCCTGACAATTTTAATCCTGGTCAAGTCATAATTTTTTTAGACTTAAGTGAGCAAAGAACAGGATCATTAACAGGTGGAATTGGCTATAGCAACAGTTCAGGTATCTTCGCATCAATTGGTTTGCAGGAAACAAATGCACTAGGAAGAGCATGGGCTACAAATTTAAACCTAAATTTCGGAGAATATTCAACTACCTATAATTTTTCATTATCTGATCCATGGATTAAAGGAGATAAACATAAAACATCTTTTAGAACAAATGTTTTTTTAAGTAGGGATTATCCACAAGAATTTAAAAGTGAAAATAATGGTAGGTTATATGCAGTAGATGATCAAATACCAACTAGCTCTGATAGTTTTTCATCAATAGTTTTAGAAAAAACAGGCGGTGGATTTTCTTTCTCTAGACCTCTTAATGGCGGAGATCCATTTAAGGTAGCCAAATGGAAAGTTCTTGCAGGGATGAATTTTAAGAAAGTAAAGATGATTGATGGTGATGGAAACAAAAAGCCTTATGGTGATAGGACGCCAACCGCAACCAGAAATAATATAACCGACATTATTTGTATTGGATTTACTCCTAATGATGGTTCATGCCCTGATGAAAATACATTGGTAAGTTTTATTGCTAGTGCATCTAGAAATAATTTGAATAATTCCATTAACCCAACTTCAGGAAATAAATTTAGCTTTGGTACCGAACAGTTCGTTTCGATGGGGGAAAATTCCCCAACTTTTAACAGAATGAGAGCCTCATATTCATTTTTTATACCAACAAAATTAATCAATTTAACTAAATCATGTAAGTCTAGTGATTCTTCTAATGAAGATTGCCCTCAAGCTATTGGATTTCAATTTAAGGCGGGAACTATTTTGGGGGAATTGCCTCCTTACGAAGCATTTTGTATGGGAGGAACATCATCTGTTAGAGGTTGGGGATCTTGTGATTTGGCTGTGAGTAGAAGTTTTGTTGAGGGTACAGCAGAATATAGATTCCCTGTTTGGAGAATGATATCGGGAGCTTTATTTGTTGATGCAGGAAGTGATTTAGGTTCTCAAAATGATGTCCCTGGAAAACCTGGTAAATTATTACAGAAATCAGGTTCCGGTTATTCGCTTGGAGGGGGGATTGGGGTAAAAACACCAATTGGTCCATTAAGATTAGATGTTGCCAGTAAAGACCTAAGTGGAGATTGGAGATATACACTTGGAGTTGGATGGAAATTTTAAGTGTTTTCTTGGCCTGCTAATTATGATTTTTGCTATACCTTGGCTGGTGTTATCTCCAGAGAAGGTATTGGCCTTCATAGTGGAGAAAAAACAAGAGTTACAATTTCTCCTTATGAAAAAGAAGGATATTATGTTTCTTTCAAGGATAAACCTAGCGAGATTTTTAAGCTTACTCAAGATTTAATTGGAAGTACTATGCTTTGTACGGCAGTTAAATTGGGAGGGAGAAATTTATATACCATTGAGCATTTATTATCTTCAATGGCTGGGTGCGGGTTAAGTTATATTCATATTGAGGTTGAGGGTAAGGAGATTCCTCTTTTAGATGGATCGGCAATTCAATGGGTTAAAGATTTTGAAGAAGTAGGGATAAAAAAGGCCCCAAAACCAGATAATTTTTTTCGAGAAATTAACAAATCAATAATTTTAAATAAAGAAGGATCTGTTATAGCGGCAACTCCTTCTGAAAAAACTACAATTATATCTACCATAAGTTTTTCCTATAAAGCAATTGGAAATCAAACTTTTGTGATCGATTTGAATCCAAAAAGTTTCGTTGAAATGATTGCTCCAGCAAGAACATTTGGTTTTAAAGATCAATTTCAAGAGTTAAGTGAACTTGGATTAATAAAAGGCGGAAGTTTGGAAAATGCCCTTGTTTGTGACGGTGATAAATGGGTTAATCCACCATTAAGATTTGATAATGAACCAATAAGACATAAAGTTTTAGACCTAATTGGGGACTTGGCTTTGGTAGGGTTACCTAAGGCTCAAATTTTGGTTTATAAAGGATCACATTCTTTAAATGCTTTATTGGCCTCATCGCTAAAAAATTAACTTTATCTTTAATTGTTTTGGAAAAGAAATCATCCAGTGAAAATAATCAACTTTCCTCTGAGCACATACTAGGTTTGTTACCCCACAGATATCCTTTTGCTCTTGTGGACAAAGTCATAGAGCATATTCCTGGAGAGAGAGCCGTTGCGGTAAAAAATGTAACTATAAATGAGCCTCAATTTCAAGGACACTTTCCTGAGAGACCATTAATGCCTGGGGTGCTTATTGTTGAATCAATGGCTCAAGTTGGTGGAATAATTGTAACGCAAATGCCTGATCTTCCTAAAGGACTTTTCGTCTTTGCTGGAATCAATAATGTTAAATTCAGAAAGCCAGTTGTGCCTGGAGATCAATTGATAATTTCTTGTGAGTTATTGTCTATTAAAAGACAAAGGTTTGGGAAGATTAAAGGTGAGGCGCATGTTGATGGGAAGTTGGTTTGCGCTGGAGAATTAATGTTTTCATTAGTTGATTAGGGATTATGGATCATAAAAATACTGAATTAAACTCAAGCTTTGGAGGCGTAAAAGTGCACCCAAATGCTTTTGTTGATCCAAGTGCCGAATTACATGATGGGGTTATTGTCTCTCAAGGAGCTATTATCGGTCCTGATGTGACTATTGGAAAAGGAACAGAAATAGGACCGAATGCAGTTATTTCAGGAAGAACTCAAATTGGTATCAATAATAAAGTTTTCCCAAGTGTTTTTATAGGTCTTGATCCCCAGGACCTTAAATATAAAGGGGCCCCTACTGAAGTAATTATTGGAGATAATAATACTTTCAGAGAATGTGTAACTATTAATAAGGCCACTGAAGAAGGAGAAAAAACAATTATTGGTAATAATAATTTGTTGATGGCTTACACTCATATCGGCCATAATTGTGAACTTGGTAATAGGATAGTTTTATCAAATAGTGTTCAAGTTGCAGGCCATGTAAAGATAGAAGATAAAGCTATTATTGGAGGTTGTTTAGGTATACATCAATTTGTACATATCGGATATTTAGCAATGATTGGAGGAATGACTAGAGTTGATAGAGACGTACCCCCTTTTTGTTTAGCCGAAGGGCATCCAGGAAGATTGAGAGGTTTGAATAGGATTGGAATTAAGAGAAGTGGTTTAATGGAAAATAAAGATTTTGACTTAAAATTACTGCAAAGTAATTGGAATCTACTTTTTAAATCTAATGATGCGATTTCAAATTCATTAGAAAAAGTAATGACAGGAGAATTAGATCTTTCATCTTCAAAATTATGTAATTTTTTAAAAGAATCAATATCTAAAGAAAGACGAGGACCAATGCCAGTAGTGAATTTATGAATAAAAAGATATTTATAAGTACTGGAGAAGTCTCTGGAGATTTGCACGGAAGTTTGTTATCAAAAGCATTATTAGAAGAAGCTAAAAAAAAATCTATAGATTTAGAAATTTGCGGATTAGGTGGGGAAAGAATGAAGAAAGAAGGTGTAAAAATTCTTCAAGATACTACATCAATTAGTGCAATAGGAATTTGGGAGGCTTTACCTCTCATTATTCCAACAATAAGAATTCAAAAAAGGTTTTATAAATTACTAAAGAAGTATCCTCCGGATTGCTTAATTTTGATTGACTATATGGGTCCAAATATAAAAATTGGTACTAAATTAAAAAGATCGAAGATTGAAATTCCAATTTTCTACTATATTGCTCCTCAAGAGTGGGCTTGGAAGGTTGGAAATAATACTACAACAAATTTAATAAAATTTTCTGATAAAATTTTCGCGATTTTTAAGAAAGAAGCAGCATTCTACAAAAAGAGGGGTGGAAATGTTTTATGGGTTGGACATCCAATGATTGATTTAACAAAAAAACTTCCTCTAAAGAAAAATGCCAGAACTATTCTAAACCTTCGACCAGATCAAAACATCATACTTTTAATGCCTGCATCAAGACCTCAAGAATTGCGCTATGTATTGCCTACTTTTATGAGGGCGGCTAAAAAATTACAACAAAAATATCCAAGTTTGATAGTCTATATTCCCTCCTGTCGGAGGGCTTTTGATGAAACATTCAAAAAAGCCTTTAGAAAGTATCAAGTTAAAGGAACTGTTATTTCGCAAAAAGATAGTGCAAAATTAAAGCCTTATATTTATTCGCTTACGAAGATTGCTTTTTGTAAATCTGGGACAGTTAATATGGAATTAGCTTTATATGGAATCCCACAGATTGTTGGTTATAGAGTCAGTAGGGTAACTGCTTTTATTGCTAAAAAAATTCTCAATTTTAAAGTAAGATTTATTTCCCCAGTAAATTTGTTAGTTAATAAATTAATAATCCCTGAATTTGTGCAGAGAGATTTTGACGAGAAGAAAATTTTCTACAAATCTTGCAGGATTCTTGAGAGAGAGTCAGAAAAAATAAAAATAAAAAAAGGTTATGCTTTTTTAAAAAAAGAATTAGGCGAAGAGGGTGTAGTCCAAAGAGCTGCTAGAGAGATTATTAACTCAATTGTTTAAACTTTATAATAAAAAAATGAAATATTTCTTACCTCTAATTATTGCTCTTTCAATATTTATAAATCCTGTAAACGCTTTTGCTGAGGAATTGATTCTCGCAGGAGGTTGTTTTTGGTGTTTAGAACATGATTTAGAGTCATTGAAGGGGATAAATTTTGTACAAAGTGGCTATTCAGGTGGAGATTCGCAAAATCCTACCTACGAAAATCATGAAGGACATCAGGAAGTGGTTTTGGTAGACTATGATCCCAAATTGGTAACTTTACCTGAGATACTTAGGCTCTATTTCAGAAATATTGATCCTCTGGATGGCAAGGGTCAATTTTGTGATCGTGGAGATTCTTATAGGCCAGTGATTTTTTTCAAAGATGCAACTGAGGAAAGTGATGCAATAAATGCAATTGCTTCCGCCTCTGATGAATTGCGTGTTCCAATAGAAAAAATGTCTGTAGAACTAAAACTAAAAGGTCAATTTTGGTTGGCTGAAGAATATCATCAGGATTTTGCTGAGAGAAATGAACTAAAATATAAGTTCTATAGATTCTCATGTGGGAGAGATCAGAGGTTGGATAAATTATGGGGTGATAACGCTAGATCAACAAATCTTTGGAATGAATAATTAAAATAGTTATTTATTTTTAATCCATTGAACAAGAGTTTTAACTCCAAAACCGGTTGCACCTGATGGATTAATTCCCTTATTCTTATCACTCCAACAAGTCCCAGCAATATCAATATGAGCCCATTTAATCTCTTTATCAAAGAATTCCTCTAAAAACAAAGCAGCAGTTATTGACCCACCTGCTCTTGGACCTGTATTTTTCATGTCAGCTATATGAGACTTTAGCCCCTCTTTATAAGATTTTTGTAAGGGCATTTGCCATAATTCCTCTCCAGACTGGGCTGATGCAGCTTTTAGGTCATTTGCTAGATCATCATTATTGCTCCAGAATCCAGCTACATCATTCCCTAATGCAACAACAATAGCTCCTGTTAAAGTGGCGAGATCTATTATTGAATCCGGTTTTAAATTGGATGCGTAAGTTAAAGCATCGGCTAATGTGAGTCTACCCTCTGCATCAGTGTTATTTATTTCAATTGTTTTACCATTAGATGCCTTAACTACATCTCCGGGATGTACTGCAGATCCATTTATCATGTTCTCGCAAGATGCCACAATAAAATGAATTTCTAATCCCTTTGGTTTGATTGCACCCAGTGCTTTTGCTGCTCCTAAAACTGCAGCGCTTCCTCCCATATCATATTTCATCATTTCAATTTGAGAGGCTCCTACTTTCAGATTGTATCCTCCAGAATCAAAGGTTAAACCCTTCCCAACAAGCGCAATCTTTTCTTTTATAGGCCCCTCAGATCTTAAAGTAAGATGTATAAATTTTGGATCTAGATCAGAACCTTTTGCTACAGCTAAATATGCACCCATTCCTAAATCTTCACAATCTTTTGCCTCTAAAATTTTTACTCCCAAATCATGATCTTTAGCTATTTGAGAAGCCTGCAAAGACATTTCTTGAGGTGTAAGACTATTTGGAGGGGCGGCTACAAGTCTTCTAGCTAGTTCTACACCTTCACATATTTGTGCGGTCTCTTCAAAGCTAATATTCTCAAACTTTTTTAAATTCAGAAATTCTATTTCTTTAAGAACTTTCTTTTCTTCTTTTTTCTTATTGAATCTATTGTCCTTATAGGCAGATAATCTGGCTGACTCTGCTAATTGATTTATCTCTAGTTGTGAATTTATTAATTCCCAAGGTAGCAAGATGCTGATTTTTTCATTTTTATCAACAGTTTTCCTAACTAGATTTCCTATGAAGTTTTCTATATCACTTTTATTTAGGTCTTTTGATTTGCCAAGACCAACTATGATTAAAGTCTCTAATTTTTGATCTAAAAAATCAAAGCTTAAAGTTTTTCCTTTTTCTCCTTGGAATTTTTTTTGAGTTACTTTTTTTAGTAATAATTTTGGGTCAACAACAAATTTTATGTTTTCAAATTGGCTTGCAATTTCTTCCTCTAAAACTCCAAAAATTAATGAAGAACCTTGCCAGTTATCTAGATTTTTTTGGAATGTGGAAAATTGCATTTGTAAAATGGATTTAATTAACTTTTAGTTGTTTGTGAAAGTAGTAGTCCACCTATCTCGAGTTTCTTTATTAAAAGGTGGTAACCATAAATATATCAGTTGCTGTTCTAATTTACGTCTTAATTTTACTTCTTTTGGTACATCTAAGAAGAAACGAATATCTTGGTGACTTGAGAGTTTGTTATGAGCTAGGGCTTCTTTATAGTTCCTAAGGTAATTTTTGCAGTCATGTTCTCCCTTCCATCTCTTATTTGCAGAATTTGTTTCTCCTATATATAGGATTATTTTAGAACTCTCCATCGAGTCAATTACAAAATACATTGCTGGCCCATTGTGTATATATTGATTGGTTCTCCAAAAGTTCAATGATAATGGCTGTAGGGAAAACGGATCAATTTTTCTCTCATTGGAAATTGTACCTATAGGAAGACTTGTTTGGTGCAAAGTTACATTGTGAGTATCTTTTAAAATTTTGAATTGGTGATTGTATATTCTATTTCTCCATTCAGTTAGGATTTCTCTTTTGATTTTTAGATTATTTGAGTGTTGAAAATTAATTGATGTATTTACATTTGAACCAAACAATTCAAATTGTCTATTTTGGTTTGAAATATTATTTACGTTAAATTTTTCCAATATTTATGAAACATGTCTACTAAATTTAATTCTGAAAAAATATAAATCAAAGAATTATTTATAAACTAAAATTTATTAATGTTCTAATCAATTTAAAAGATTCTTGTTATCTTGTAATTGAGTCTTTATCTTGCGAATTAAAAAATAGAAATGGGATTCTTTGAGTCAGACATCGTTCAAGAAGAAGCTAAAAAGCTTTTTACCGATTACCAAGAACTTATGAAACTTGGTTCTGATTATGGAAAATTTGACAGAGAAGGGAAAAAAATGTTTATAAAAAAAATGGAATCTCTTATGGATCGTTATAAGGTTTTTATGAAGAGATTTGAATTGTCTGAAGATTTTCAAGCAAAAATGACGGTAGAACAATTAAAGACACAGTTAAGTCAATTTGGGATTACTCCTGATCAAATGTTCGATCAAATGAATAAAACCTTAATAAGAATGAAGGATGAACTTGATAAAACTTCTTAAATTTAACAATTAATACTTCATGTCAGATAATTTAATATTGCCATCATGGCTTTCAAGAGGAATAGAAGAATATTTCCCAATTAAGGGAACAGATCAAACTTTTTCGGAGATAATTGATCATGCGAAAAAAAATAATAAAAAATTAAGGGTTAAACTCGGAATTGATCCAACTGGAACAGATATTCATCTTGGGCACAGCATATTGTTTAAAAAACTTAGGGCATTTCAAGATAATGGACATATTGCAGTTTTAATTATTGGGGATTTTACTGCTCAAATTGGAGACCCAACCGGAAAAAACAAAACAAGAGTGCAGTTATCGGAAAAACAAGTTAAGGATAATGCAAAAACATACTTAACCCAACTAGGAATGGGCAAGCCAGCCAATAAATCTATTTTAGATTTTGATGCAAAAGATAGAATAGAAATTAGATACAATAGCGAATGGTTAAAAGGATTAAATCTTAATTCGATAATTGAATTAATGGGGAGTGCAACAGTCAGTCAAATGCTAGCTAAGGAGGAATTTAATAAAAGGTACACTTCGCAAGTTCCAATTGCTTTACATGAATTCTTATATCCACTATTACAAGGTTACGATTCGGTAATTGTTCAATCAGATATTGAGCTTGGAGGCACAGATCAGAAATTTAATATTGCAATTGGGAGAGATCTTCAAAGGCATTTTAAACAAGAACCTCAATTTGGTATTCTGTTGCCAATTTTGACAGGTTTAGATGGAATTAAGAAGATGAGTAAATCTGAATTTAACACCGTCGGTTTGACTGAAGATCCTGTGTCAATGTACTCAAAATTAGAAAAAGTACCCGATAATATAATTCCCACCTATTTTGAATTGCTTACTAAATTAGATTTAAGTTTTCTCGAAAACTCGAATCCTCGTGAATTACAAAGAAGAATGGCTTTAGAAGTTACTTCTTTATTCCATGGGGCGGAAGAAGCGTTAAAGGCGCAATCAAACTGCGAAAAATTATTCCTTGGCCACAAAGAAAAAGTTGGAGAAATTCCAGAGATTTCTTTAAAAGAAGTAGTTTTTCCAGTAAAGTTTTTCTACTTATTAAGTGCTCTAAAACTTTTCAAATCTAGCAGCGAATCCAAAAGATCTATTAAAGGTGGGGGTGTAAAAATTGATGGTCAAAAAGTAATAAATCCTGATTTAGTTTTTAATTCAAAAAATGATTTGGAAGGGAAAATTTTGCAAATTGGAAAAAAAATAATTAAGAGGTTTGAAAACTGAAAATTGATGAATAACAGATTTAATTCAGAAGATAAAATAATATTGGCAATAGATGAATTGGATTTATGTCAAGCAAAATTACTTCTAGAAAAATGTCCTAATATTAAGTGGGTGAAAGTTGGGTTAGAGCTTTTTGTTAGGGAAGGTCCAAGAGTTATTGAAATATTAAAAGGTTTAAATAAAAAAATTTTTTTAGACTTAAAATTTCATGATATTCCAAATACCATGAGTGCAGCATGTTTCCAAGCTTCAAAATTAGGGGTTGATATAATTTCTATTCATGCCTCAGCAGGTCTAAAAGCTCTTAAGGATTCGAAAAAAGCATCTCTAGAAGGAGCTACCTCTGTCAGTGTAAAACCCCCATTTGTTATAGGAATAACCGTTTTAACAAGCTTTTCTCTTAAAGATTTTCAAACTGATCTTGATAGAAGTAATTCAATTGAAGAGAATGTATTGAGACTTGCAAAGTTATCTTTTGATGCCGGATTAGATGGATGTGTTTGTTCCCCTTGGGAAGTAAAAATGTTGAGATCTTTATATAAAGATAATTTTGAACTAATTACACCAGGGATTAGGTTAAAGATTGAAAATAAAGATGATCAAAGTAGAATTATGACTCCCCATGAAGCTTTAGATAATGGCGCTTCTAGGTTAGTCATTGGTAGATCAATATCAAAAGCTATAGATCCTAATAAAGCTCTAATAGAAATATTTAAATCTATTAATTCTGGTTAATTTTGGATTCTTCTCCCTTGAGCAATCTTGTTATGTTTGTTCTATGTTTCCAAATTACTAATAATGCCACAATTAGACTTATAAAGAAGTAAGAGTGCATAAAATTACCGAGGTAAAAAAACATAAAAATAGGAAGTAAAATTGCAGCTGAAATACTGGATAAAGAAACAAATTTAGTTTTTGTTAAAACTATTAAAAAAATGCCAAGAGATGCGAGTCCAACTTTCCAAGAAAGAGCCAAAAACATACCTAATCCAGTCGCAACGGCTTTCCCTCCCTGACCTTTAAGCCATATTGGCCAAATATGTCCTGAGATAGCGGATAGGCCTGCTATAACTTCTATAAATCCTTGAGCTGTGTAATATTGAGCAATTTTTACTGCAATGAAACCTTTGCCAACGTCAATGATAAATACAAAAAGTGCTGGCCATTTCCCAACATTTCTTAAGACATTTGTGGCACCTGTAGATCCAGAATCTATAGTTCTTAGAT